>JBPCXK010000552.1:0-8932 GCA_051008635.1 Gammaproteobacteria bacterium | reverse complement strand
GCCCTCACCGTCGAACTCGCTCCATAGCTCGGCCATGGATTTGCCAAGCACAGGATGCCTGACACCGGCCGCGATCTCCGCCAACGGGCGCAGCACAAAAGCGTACTGCGTGATCTCGTCGCGCGGCACTTGCACGCCGTCGCGGCGCAGCACCAGATCTCCATAAAGCAACATATCGAGGTCGAGGCTGCGGGCCTCGAAGCTGTCCTTGCCGCGCAAACGCCCGTGGCCGTGTTCGATCTCGCGCAGCCGGCGGGCGATGTCCTCAGGCGCCCACGCCGAATCGAAGCCCGCGGCAAGATTGTAGAAGTCCTGGCCTTCAAAGCCGACCGCCGGTGTCTCGTAAATCGAGGAGACCGTAAGCTCGCCGAACGCCCGGCTCATCGCGTCCAGACCGGAACGCACGTTCTTGCCACGCTCGATGTTGCTGCCGATGCTGACGAAAACCCGGGCCACTAACCGGCCCGCTCGCCGCGCTCAACAACCACACCGACCTCTCGCGAGCCACGTACCGCGCCCGGCTTCCCGACGGTCACACGCAGCCAGGGGATTGCGAATTCATTCAGCAACAGCTCGGCAAGACGTTCAGCCAGGGTCTCTATCAGACCGAAGCGGCTGTCTTCCACGTAGGCGATGACCCGCTTGGCGACCGCCTTGTAGTTCAGCGTGTCCTCGATCGCGTCGGTCTGCGCCGCGCGGCTGACATCGGCGCCCATCTCCAGGTCGATGCGCACTGTTTGCCTGATGCGCTGCTCCCACTCGTAGATGCCGATCACGGCGTCCACACGCAGGTCACGTATGAATACAATGTCCAAGGGAATGGGCTCGAATAGTAGCGTTGGCGGACTATACCGGCAGCCGCAGGGCGCGCCAAGCCGCCGGACCCGATTCTTGTCTCACGCGACTGATTCTGCTACTGTTCGCGCCTTTCCGCGACAGTTGAAGGCATCGGCAGCTATGGCACGGGTTTGTCAGGTAACGGGCAAGAGGCCCATGAGCGGCAACAATGTATCGCACGCGCACAACAAGACGCGGCGGCGTTTTCTGCCCAATCTTCACAGCCACCGGTTCTGGGTAGAGAGCGAGCAACGCTGGGTCAAACTGCGCGTGTCTACCAGGGGCCTGCGCATCATCGATAAAAAAGGGATCGATACAGTGCTAGGCGAGTTGCGGGCCCGCGGCGAGAAAGTTTAGGAGGCTCAAGGTTATGCGTGACAAAATCAAGTTGGTTTCCTCGGCTGGCACGGGGCACTACTACACTACCAGCAAGAACAAAAAATCTACGCCGGACAAGATAGAGATGAAAAAATACGACCCGGTCGTGCGCAAGCATGTGCTTTATAAAGAGGCAAAGATCAAATAAGCACTGCTTGTTGATGGGTGTAAAAAAAACCGGCTTCGGCCGGTTTTTTCATGCATGTCGTCCTCTGTCCGGAACATTCGGGGTACTTCCGCAGGAGCGGCTTCGGCCGAGAATCAAACAGCGCTTATCTGTTCGCGGCTGAAGCCGCTTGTACAAACACTGGCTGCTCCAACGCCGCCCACAGGCCTGTCGTCCCCCCTCGGCGGGATATGAGAATTACGCCGGCGCTGGAGCCAGGGCAAAACCCCGCAGACTGCGGGCAAATTCCTGCAGTGACTGGATGCCGGTGGCCTCCGCTTGCCGGCACCACTCCTGCAGAGCCTGCAGCAATTTCTCGTGACTGGCGTAGGTTTGCTCCCAGATCTCCTGCAACTGCCGCCGGTACTCATAGACCAGACGCAGCGGTTCGTTCGCGCGCAGCGCATTGTCCAGTCGGGTACGCGCCTTGTCATCGATCCGGCTTTCCTCACGCACCAGCACGCCTCGCAGGCGCCGCAACACACGCCGCCCAGCCGGATCGGCCTGCACGCGCTCTGCGCGCAGCACGGGCAAGGTCACTTTTTTGGCGTAGCGCGCCATGATGTGCAGGCGGCTTGCGACCACGGCGCGCACCGTGTCCATATCGATCCTGTTCTTTTCCCACATTATGACCGGACGTGGGGCGATCTTTTTCACCCGCGCCAGCCGCACGGCGCACAAAACACGAATGTATTGCCACCCCACGTCGAGCTCCCACCACTTGCTCGAGAATTTCGCCGAGCTCGGATAGGCGTGGTGGTTGTTGTGTAACTCTTCGCCGCCGATGATGATGCCGATATTGCCGAAGTTAGTTGAGCCGTCAGCCGTCTCGTAGTTGCGATAACCCCAGTAGTGCGCCGCGCCATTGATCACGCCCGCTGCGAGCGGCGGAATCCAGATCATCTGCACCGCCCATATGATCAGTCCTTAGTAGCCGAACAGCAGCACATCAATGAAAAACAACACCACAAGGCCGTAGCTGTCGAAGCGCGCGTAGACGTTGCGCTCCAGCCAGTCTTCCGGTGTGCCGTGACCGTAGTCGCGCAATGTATCTGCGTTCTTAGCCTCCTCTTGATACAACTCGGCGCCTTGCCACAGCACAGTGTGTATGCCTTTCTGGTGCGGGCTGTGCGGATCTTCCTCTGTTTCGCACTTGGCGTGATGCTTGCGGTGAATGGCCACCCATTCGCGCGTCACCATGCCTGTTGTCAGCCATAGCCAGAAACGAAAAAAATGACCGACCAGCGGATGCAATTCCAGCCCGCGATGTGCCTGACAGCGGTGAAGATACAGTGTGACGGAGATAATTGTGAGATGCGTAAGACTAAGCGCGACGACGACGTAGCCCCACCATGGGAGCTGGACGAGGCCAGCCAGGATTTCGATATTCATGTTTAATTATTTCTTTATAATCAATTATTTAAATAGACTTCCACCCTTGAGCAACCGCATCGACTATAAAGCATCCGTGTACATGCGTCTACACGGAATCGCGCGCCAGACACGGGTTCGCGAACGCAAGATTTAACAATCTTGAGCCAACGCTGCTGGCCCGCAGATTGCATGGCCGGACTTATCAGCCCGCATCCGTCGCCCGAGTTGACGGCGCTGGC
Organism: Gammaproteobacteria bacterium; assembly: GCA_051008635.1. GTDB lineage: Bacteria > Pseudomonadota > Gammaproteobacteria > JBPCXK01 > JBPCXK01 > JBPCXK01. Next base: position 5,938 of record JBPCXK010000552.1, on the reverse strand, counting down.
TTGATCCTTGACTCTACAACGAAGTTTCTTCTTCTCGGACATACCGCCCTATTCCGCTGCTTCAGAAAATGCCTTGTAGAGTCAATGCCCCGCGCAATCATCACGCCAATCGGTGACGGATGCGGGCTAGCGCCTGACGCAGTATGCGGGCTAGAATTCGCCGCGGCCGGCGAATGAGATTGCGCACCCACATATGACCGCAGACACACTCGTCGAAACCCGCGACGTCTCACGTTACTACGGCGAGCATTGCGCGGTCAGCGACCTGAATCTCCGACTTGTTCAGGGCGATGTGCTCGGTTTGCTCGGCCCGAACGGTGCGGGCAAGTCTTCTACACTGCACATGCTCAGCGGCAACCTCGCACCCAGCACCGGACAGATCAGCATCGGTGGGGTGGACCTTCTGGATTCGCCAAAACAGGCGAAGAGCAAGCTCGGATATTTGCCGGAGCGGCCGCCGCTTTACCTCGACCTGACGGTTGATGAGTTTTTAGGGTTCTGTGCGCAGCTGCACAAAATTGCCAGTGCCGATGTCAGCGGTGCGGTAAGCGACGTCAAAGCCCGTTGCGGGCTCGGCGACACCGGCAGGCGGCTCATCGGCAATCTCTCGAAGGGTTATCAGCAACGTGTCGGCATCGCCCAGGCGATTATCCACCGCCCCGCGGTCATCATTCTCGACGAGCCGACGGCGGGTCTCGATCCGATCCAGATTCACGAGATCCGCGAGCTGCTGCGCGCGCTTGCGGCCGACCACAGTGTGATTCTATCGACGCACTTCCTGCCGGAAGTACAAACCGTGTGTAACCGCGTGCAGATCATCCACGAGGGGCGTACGGTGTTTGCCGATACCCTGGAGAGCCTCGCGCAACAGCACAGCGCTGCGGCAACCACGGTGGTTTGTTTCGACAATCCGCCTGGCGCCGAGACCTTAGGCACGCTCGATGGCGTTGCCAACGTCGACACCTTGGGACATGGACGCTTCCGGCTCCATCACGAGGGTAACGACGTTGCAGATGGCATCACGCAAGCGGCAGTCGCCAACCGCTGGGGGCTGAACGAGTTGATACCGGAGCATAATTCGCTGGAACAGATCTTCATGGAGCTCGTGCACAGCGAGGAAGCAGCCTCGTGATCTTTACGATCGCGCGCAACGAGCTGCGACGCATGTTTTACTCGCCACTCGCATGGGCCGTGCTTGCGATTGTGTTGTTCATTCTGGGTCTGATGTTCCTGATCTTCGTTGAGAACTTCGTCAATGAGATTCAGACCCGCTTCGCCGGCCAGAAGAGCGCGCCCGGCGTCACCGATTCGGTAGTGGCGCCGCTGTTTCTGTGGGCGGGCGTAATCATGCTGGCGGTATCACCGTTGTTGACCATGCGTGCGTTCAGCGAGGAGCGACAACGCGAGACCTTAACGCTGCTGACCAGCGCGCCGGTGTCGATCACCGAGATCGTGCTCGGCAAGTACCTGGGGCTCCTGCTGTTCATCGTGGTAATGCTCGGGCTGATCATGCTCATGCCACTGGGATTGATCACCGGAACATCGCTGGACTGGGGCAAAATCGCGGCCGGCTTGCTGGGTCTGTTTCTGCTGCTCGCCTCGTTCGCGGCTGCTGGCCTGTACTTGTCCAGCCTGACAGCGACACCGCTGATCGCCGCCGCCGGCAGCTTCGGCCTGTTGCTGTTCCTGGTGGTCCTGTACATCTCCGGCAACTCGCAGGGCGAAGCCAGCGAATTGTTCATTTACCTCTCACACTTCGGGCATTTCCTATCATTTCTCGAAGGCCTGTTCGACAGCAGCGATCTCGTCTATTACCTGTTGTTCATTGCCGGGTTCATCGTTCTGACTATCCGCCACCTCGACAATCGGCGTTTGCAAGGTTAGTGCGCGTCGATAGCAAATCCCGTTGGCAACTGCGCGCACAAAACACCCTGTTTGTGCTGCTGTTCGTGGGCGTGCTGTGCGCAGCCGGTTGGTTGAGTCAGCGCTACAGCTTTCAGTCCGACTGGACAGCGAACAACCGCAACACGCTGAGCGAGACGAGTCGACAGGTTCTGGAATCGCTGGCAGAACCGGTCCTAATCACCGCCTATGTAGCGGACGACGCGGCCCTGCATCAGCGTGTGAAGCAACGCGTCGCCCGCTATCAACGCTACCAGCCGGACATGACGCTGGATTTCATCAACCCCGATCTGCAACCCGGTATTGCAGAGAGCGCCGGCATCACCCGCACCGGACAGCTCGCCGTCACGGTCGGCGAGCGCAGCGAAATCGTCGATGACATGGCGGAGCAGACACTGACCAACGCCTTGCAACGTCTGTCACGGGCGGAAACGCGCTTTGTCGTGTTTCTCGAAGGCCACGACGAGCGCAGCCCGTTCGAGGACAGCAATCAGGGGCTCAGCCAGTTGGCTAACGTGCTGGAGGGCGGCGGCTTTGCCGTGCAGGGCCTGAACCTCACCCGCAACCCCGCCATCCCCGACAACACCAGCGTGCTCGTACTCGCCGCGCCGCAATCGCAATTGCTGGAAGGCGAAGTCAACGCCATCCGCGACTACGTCGCTGGCGGTGGCAATCTTTTGTGGCTGCGTGACCCGGGGGAGTCATTCGGGCTCGAGCCGCTTGCAGAGGAATTCGGAATTTCGTTCATCGACGGCGTGGTGGTCGACGCCAATCCCGAGTACCGCGTGCTGCTCGGCATCGATCATCCAGCCATCGTACCGGTCGTCGACTACGGCCTGCACGATGTCTCTCAAGACCTGAAAGCGCAGACCTTGTTTCCGTTCGCGATCGCCATCGACATCGACAAAGGAATGGGCTGGCGAAGTCATCCCCTGCTAAATACACTGCCGCGCGCCTGGGCCGAAACCGGCGGCCTGGGCGGCGAGCAAGTCACCTTTGATGAGGACAGGGGCGACCGCATGGGCCCGCTGGTCATCGGCGCTGCATTCGCGCGCGAGTACGAAGGGGAATCGCAACGCGCAGTGATCGTCGGCGACAGCGACTTCGCTGCCAATGTCTACGTCGGCAACGGCGCCAACCTCCAACTCGCGCTGAATATGTTCAACTGGCTCAGCCGCGACGACAGCTTGATTTCGATATCCGTCAAAAGCGCACCGGACACACGGCTGGAGGTCACGCGCACCAGCACCATACTGATGGGCGCCGGCCTGCTCCTGGTGTTGCCGCTGGCTTTGCTTGGCGCGGGCTTTGCTTCGTGGTTTCGCCGTAAGCGGCGATGACCTCGCGTGCACGGCTCAACCTCGCCTTGCTGATCACGTTGGGCGGGCTGGCGCTGATCATCTATTTACTTCCCGAGAAAAATTCTCAAATCGCGCTTACAACCCTCGACCCGGAGAAGATCGCCGACATGGGCGTGCAACGGGCCGGACAGACGCCGATCAGACTGCGCCTCGGGCGTGATGGCTGGCGTGTTACCCGGCCTTTCGACGCGCCCGCCAACATCGCGCGTATCGGCACGCTGCTCAAGCTTGCGGGCAAAACCAGCCACCAGCGCTACGCGGTTGACGATCTCGACCTCAGCCAATACGGGATCGACCCGGACAGCACGCGAATCCTGTTGAACGGCGAAACGATCGTTATCGGCAATGTCAATCCGGTGACACGTCAGCGATACGCGCAAGCCGGCGGCTTGTTGCATGTAATTACCGACGACATCATCGACCTGGGGGCGGCGGATGCGGGGTCTTTTGTCACGCTGAAGCTGCTGCCTGAAGATGCAAAGATCGAGACGCTATCTCTGCCAGCGTTGCAACTCGAAAGACAAGACGATAGCAACTGGAAGGTTTCGTCGGCAGAATCAGAGCCGGAGGGAGACAGCGTTGAGAATCTGGTGAGCGCGTGGCAAAACGCGCGAGCTGTCTGGGCAGAGCAAATGGAGGCCGGCAGCGCAGCCCAGGAAATTGCGATCACGCTCGCCGGTGGCGAGGAGCTCCGGTTCGAAATCGTTACCGAGCAGCCGGAGCTGGTCTTGCGGCAGGTCGATTTGAATGTGGCTTATCATTTGGTGGCGGAGGACGCGGTTGTTTTGTTGGGGCACGGGTTATCGCGAGTGGCTGACGACCATGGACAGTGAACATGCGAACACGGACAGCCTGATTCATGATCTGATGGCGCTGACGATATCGACGCGCCAAAGGCGGTGATCTCCAGCCGGCAATCAGTAGAGATATACCGCACCAGCAACCATGGACGAGTTATCGGCGTGGTTGCCGCTGATGCCTGTGGCGTTGCTGGACTCCTGACGGGCGCCCACCACCAGCGTTTTGCCATCTCCCGCCAGATTGACACTGCTGCCGAACAGGTCGCTCTCTTCGGTGTTGCTGGCTTTGGTGTAGGCCATCTGGCTCCAATTGACACCTGTGCGGCTGAACAGGTAAACCGCGCCGGCAAATGGCACCGCGTTGGCGGTTTGATTGCCATCGATGCCGGTAGCGTTGCTCTGCTCCCGTTGCGCCCCCACCGCCAGAATGTTGCCATCTCCGCTAAGACTCACGGCGCCCCCAAATTCGTAATTTACGGCAGTGTTGCTGGCCTTGACGTAGGCCTGCTGGCGCCACGCACCGTCGTTGCGAACGAATACGTACACCGCGCCGGAGTCTAGCGCCGAGTTGTCGGCCTGAGCGCCATTGATGCCGGTGGCGCTGCTGTCCTCCCATCTCGCCCCCACCGCCAGAGTCTCGCCATCTGCGCTCAGACTCACGGCGCCACCGAACCGATCTCCTCCCGAGGCACCTTGTCCCGCGCTGGACCCGCCCGTGTTACTCGCCTTGACATAGGCCTGCTGGCTCCAGTTCTCGCCAGCACGGCCGAATATATATGCAGCGCCCGAAGACGCCGCCGAGTTGTCGAGTTGATTGCCGTCGATGCTGGTAGCGTTGCTGTCCTCGTTTTCAGCTCCTACCGCCAGGGTGTTGCCGTCCGCGCTGAGACTGACGGCGGCGCCGAACAAATCTCCGACAATCTCTCCAGCAGCGCTCCCGCCTGTATTGCTCGCCTTGAGATAAGCCTGTTGGCGCCACGCACTGTTGTTGCGGACGAATACGTACGCCGCGCCGGAATTCAACCCCGAGTTATCGGCTTGAGCGCCATTGATGCCGGTAGCGTTGCTGTCCTCCCGTGGGGCCCCCACAGCCAGGGTGTTGCCATCCGCGCTCAGACTCACGGCGAGCCCGAATATATCTCCAGCGACCACTTCTGCCGGCGCGGTCGTGCCGGTGTTGCTCGCCTTGATATAGGACTGCTGGCTCCAATTGCCATCGACACGGGTGTACACGTACACCGCGCCGGACTGCATGGCCAGATTGTTGCTCGTATTGCCATTGATGCCGGTGGCGCTGCTGTCCTCCTGATACGCCCCCACGGCCAGGGTGTCGCCATCTCCACTCAGGCTCACTGCAATACCGAAAGAGTCGCGTGCGTCGGTATTGCTCGCCTTGATATAGGCCTGCTGGCTCCAGCCGCTAACGCCGCGGGTGAACACGTACACTGAGCCCGAAGACGCCGCTGAGTCATCGAGCTGATTGCCATTGGTGCCGGTGGCGTTGCTGTCCTCGCCAACAGCTGCCACCGCCAGCGTATTGCCATCCGCGGACAGACTGACGCTCCCGCCGAATCCGTCACCCGCTCCGGTATTGCTGGCCTTGAGATAGCCGATGCACGCCGCCAGAGCGTCATTGACGGAAACAATGGTCGAATGGTTACAGCCGGCCGCATTGCAACTTTGCAGTAAATATTGGGCATTGGTGCGCCGGTACAGCGGCACGACGTGATCAACAGCCTGGATGCCCGGGGCAATGTCGCCGCCGACCGGGGTGAAGCCGGAAACGCCATCCGGGTTTTCCAGCAACTTGTAGTGGGTGGCGTCGGCGACATCTATCCACCTGAAGCGGAAGTTCTTGACGGCGGTGTACGTCAG
>JBPCXK010000551.1:0-6863 GCA_051008635.1 Gammaproteobacteria bacterium | reverse complement strand
AGCGGCGAAAATGTCGGCGAGGCGGCTGCAAAGGGCGCCGCGGGCGGCACGGCAGTAGGCGCTATACTCGGCGGCGCCAAGGCTTATGGCGAGACCGGCGCCAAGATTCGTGATGATCTCAATCGTGAGTCGCTGCGCAATCGTCGGGTCAACGCGGGTGAGCTCGCTTACGGTTACTTGTTTTTCCCGGGCAAGGGTGAGGCAGAATCGGCGAGGGATTTGCGTCTGGGGCTGAAGATCGGTGAGTCGCAGCAGGTGGTTAGCCTGAATCTGTGATGGCTCGAGTCCGTGCGCCGGCCTCAGCTCGTCAGCTGTTCGTAGATGCAGGCAATCAGGTCGTCCGTCTTGACCGGCTTTGGCAGGAAAACGCGCCCGGAGATTTCACCGCCGGTCGATTTGACTTCGCTGCGCGACACGATGGCCGTGAGGAATACGATCTTGGTGTTCTTCAGCACCTGATCGTCCATGATCGCCCGTGCCACGTCGCCGCCGTCGGCGTCCGGCATCATGACGTCCAAAAGCACCAGATCAGGCCGGAAGTCGCGTGCCACCTTCAGAGCCCGCGCCCCCTTGTTCTCCTCTCTCACCTCGAAGTTGCCGGTAGCTTCGAGGTTGAGCTTGATCATCCGCGTGACGTTCGGTTCGTCGTCAACCGCGAGAATTCTTGCCTTCGTCATGGTTGTGCCCCTTGAAGGTTATGGTGACTTTTGCGCCGCCTTTTACACGGTTGGCGATCTTTATCGTCCCGCCGTGTAACTCGATGATCTTGTGCGTGACGAAAAGGCCAAGGCCAGTGCCTTCGCCGAGCGCCTTGGTGGTGAAGAATGGATCGAAGAGTCGGCCAAGGGCTTCCTCGGGAATGCCGGGTCCGGTATCGCAGACTTCGGCGATGACGCGTCGATCGTCGGCGCCTGGCTGTGCCAGCGGGGGCTCGTTGCGGGTCCTGATAGTGAGCTCGCCGGGGCCTCGCATAGCCTGAGCGGCATTCATCGTCAGGTTGATGAGAACCTGCTGCATCTTGTCCTGATCCAGATGGACAGGAAGCAGGTCGTCGGCCAGGGCCATGTCCAGCTTGATGCGGCGTTGGGTAAGCTCGTGGCGCACGACGCGAATCGATTTCTCGATAACCCGATTCAGGTTCTCCAGCGCCATTTTCGGGCTTTTTACACGCGCGAAATCCAGCAGTCCCTTGATCACGGTGTCTGCACGCGACACCGCGTCTTCCATGTCCGTCAGCACGCTTTTTGCAGTGCTATCCATGTCGGTTGCACGCGCCAGGTAGTCCACGCCCATCTGAATGATGGCCAGCGGGTTTTTGACCTCGTGTGCCGCTCCGGCCGCGAGCTGACCGACAGATTCCAGCTTTGCCGCCTGCACAAGCTGTTGCTGGGTCTGCTTGAGTTCGTCGTGAGATTTGAGCAAGGCTTCGTGAGCAGCTTCAAGGTCTTGCGCGGCCTGTACGCGTGCGGTGATGTCCTTGAGTATGGTAACTGCGCCGGCGAGCGCGCCTTGTTCGTAAATCGGCACGGTGGTGTATTCCGCGAGGAAGGATTCACCGTCCTTGCGCCAGAACAGGTCGCCTTCTACGTGATGCGTCTGGCCGTCGCGCAGTGAGCCATACAGGGGATTGTCCTCGGGCGGGTAGCGTGAGCCGTCGGCGCGGTGGTTGAGGCCGAGCCTGGCGATAGCCTTGCCTTCGAATTCTGCTTGCGGCCAGCCGGTGAGCTCGGTCACCGCCGGGTTCGCGAAAGTGATCGTGCCGTCGTCTGTCAAGGCGTATACGCCGGCGCCGATGCAGTCGAGTATTTGCTGGTTTACCGCTTTCAGCCGGCGGTTCTGTATCGCCAGTGATTGCTCGAGCTCACGGATCTTGAGGTGTGTATCGACCCGCGCGATGATTTCCTTGGCCTGGAACGGTTTAGTGAGATAGTCGACGGCGCCCAACTCCAGGCCGCGCACCTTGTGGTCGATTTCATCGAGCGCGGTCAGAAAGATCACCGCGATGTCGCGGGTCTCGGCGTTTGCCTTGAGTTGTTGGCAGACTTCAAAGCCATCCATCTCCGGCATCATGATATCGAGCAGGATGAGCGCGGGGGACTCCGCCTGGGCGAGCTCGAGCGCCTCTTTGCCACTGGTCGCCTGCAGCAGCTCGTAGCCCTGCTTGGTCAGCAGGTAGTACAAGACCTTCAGATTAGCGGTGTTGTCGTCGACGATCAGGATGGGCGCGGGCCGGGTGGGCGCCTCGGGAGGCGCCGTCAATTTGCCGATTCCCCGACCTGTGTCCGTTGTCGCCTTCGGGGATGCCTCGGCGCTCATGGACGCTTCTCCCCTCTGTTGGAGTGTCATATTTCATTACAATCATATAGCAACGCCAGGCTGGCGTCATGGCCGGTGAGGCTGCGGTTTTCATGCGCCGGGAAGGTAGATGATATAGATGGAACCAGAGCGCGCGGGGCGCAACAGGCTTCAGCCGCGATGCGCAATTCGCCACGCCGACAAATCGCGGTTGAAGCCGCCCCTGTGAATACGCAAAGCGTGACACGCCCGGCGGACGCTGCCAATCGAGGCGAAACTTGGCCCGGAGCTCCTGATCGGACCGGCCGCCGCATGAGCGACGGGCTAGCCGAATCGGCCGGTGATGTAGTCTTCCGTCAGTTTGTGCTTCGGCACGGAGAAGACCTCGTCGGTCCGGCCGACCTCGAGCAGGTCGCCGAGGTGGAAAAAGGCGGTGCGTTGCGACACGCGGGCCGCTTGTTGCAGTGAGTGGGTGACGATGACGATGCTGTAGTTTTGCCTCAGCTCGTCGATCAGGTCCTCGATGCGCGCTGTGGCAATGGGGTCGAGCGCCGAGCAGGGCTCGTCCATGAGTATGACATCGGGGTTCACGGCGATGGCGCGTGCGATGCACAGACGTTGTTGCTGTCCGCCCGAAAGCCCGGTGCCCGGCTGATCCAGCCAGTCTTTAACCTCCTCGAGCAGGCCCGCCCTTTCCAGGCTGGTGTGCACGATTTCATCCAGTTCGATGCGATCGCCCGCCAGCCCGTGGATGCGCGGGCCATAGGCGACGTTGTCATAGATCGATTTCGGAAACGGGTTGGGCTTCTGGAAAACGATGCCGACACGCGCGCGCAACAGCACAACGTCGACATCAGGGGCGTAGATGTCCTCACCGTCGAGCGTGATCTGCCCACTGAATTTCGCCGTGGGAATGGTGTCATTCATTCGGTTGAGGCAGCGCAGGAATGTGGATTTGCCGCAGCCCGAAGGGCCGATCATCGCCAGCACTTCGTTTGCGCCCATATCCACGCCGACGTCCCTGATCGCATGTTTGTCGCCGTACCAGACGTTCACGTCGCGAGCGGACATGACCGGGTTCTCAACCGTGATATCGCCGACGGTTTTGCGGCTGTCGGCATCAGATTCAGGCGTGGGCTCGACAGGCGGCTCTGCTGCTGTAGGTACGGTGGCTTCCGATCGTGTCATGATGCTCTCGATCTTACTTTCTATCGCTTCATCAATCGTGGTCCTAAACATAACGAAACCCCCTGACTATGGCTATATTTCGGTTACCAGCTACGCTCGAACTTCTTTCTCAGCACCACTGCCAAGCCGTTCATAGCCAGCATGAAACCCAGCAGCACCAGGGTCGCGGCCGAGGTCTTCTCGACAAAGGCGCGTTCCGGGCTGTCGGCCCACAGGTAGATCTGCACCGGCAGCGCGGTGGCAGGGTCCGTGGGTCCGTTCGGGATGTCAACGATGAAGGCCACCATGCCGATCATGAGTAGAGGCGCCGTCTCGCCCAGCGCCCGCGCCATGCCGATAATCGTGCCGGTCAGCATGCCGGGCAGCGCCAGCGGCAAAACGTGATGTGTGACCATTTGCAGCTTGGAGGCGCCCATGCCGAACGCAGCTTCGCGGATCGAGGGCGGCACCGCCTTGAGCGCCGCGCGACTGGCGATGATGATGGTAGGCAGCGTCATGAGCGTGAGCACCAGGCCGCCGACCAGCGGCACGGATCGCGGCAATCCGAAAAAGTTGATGAACACCGCCAGCCCCAGTAGCCCGAACACGATAGACGGTACCGCTGCGAGGTTGTTGACGTTGACCTCGACCAGGTCCGTCCACCGGTTTCGGGGCGCGAACTCCTCCAGGTAAACCGCTGTGGCGACGCCGATCGGGAAAGACAGGGCGAGCGTTACCATCAGCATGAAAAACGACCCCAGCAGGGCGACCCGGATACCTGCCTGCTCTGGTTCGCGCGAATCACCGGTGGTGAAAAAGCTGGTGTTGAAACGTTTTTCGACGCGATCTTCTTGCCACAACTTGTCTACCCAGGAGACTTGCTGATCGTTGACCCGACGTTGCGACTCAGGCAGCTCGCGGTCGATGTGGCCCTTGACCAGCATGTCGATGTCGTCGTCGGCCGCCACCCAGACCGATTCCCGCGTGCCGATGATGTCCGGATTGGCCATGACCCGTCGGCGCAACTCATAGCTCGCATCGGAGCTGATCAGGCGGTTGAGCCTGCGCACGTTGCGGCGGCCTTCCACGTCGGGAAAGGCTTCTTTGAGCGCGTTCTTGACCAACTTCTTGTAGTTGGCGCGTGACAGGGTTTGGGCGTCGCGCTCGCCGGTGGGGTCGATGACCTCGGTATCGTAGTTAACGTCTATTTTGACGAAGGTCTGCCAAAACGCGGAGTAGCCGTTGCTCGCGATCGTAATCAGCATTACGGCCAGAAAGATCATGCTCATGAGCACGGATAACATGCCGACGAACTTAAAGCGGCGTTCTTTTGCATGCCGCCGTTTGAGGCCCGCGGCGACCAGCTTGCGCGTATTTCTGCGCGGGGTGATGGCGTCCATCGTGCTACTCATATTGCTCTCGATACTTGCGCACGACATGCAGGGCGATGACATTGAGCACCAGCGTCATCACAAACAACGCAAGCCCGAGCGCGAAGGCCGCCAGGGTCTTAGCGCTGTCGAATTCCTGATCGCCGACCAACAGAGTGACGATCTGCACGGTCACGGTAGTGACGGCCTCGAGCGGATTGGCGGTGAGATTGGCGGCCAGTCCGGCCGCCATGACCACGATCATGGTTTCGCCGATAGCGCGCGAAACCGCCAGCAATACGCCGCCGACGATACCGGGCAACGCCGCCGGGATGATTACATTGCGGACGGTCTCCGAATGCGTCGCGCCCAGACCGTACGAGCCGTCGCGCATGGCCTGCGGGACGGCGCTGATCACGTCGTCCGACAGCGACGACACGAAGGGGATGATCATGATGCCCATGACGATGCCCGCGGCAAGCGCGCTTTCCGACGACACCGACAGGCCCAGCACCGCACCGTTGTCGCGTAGCCACGGCGCGACAGTCAGCGCGGCGAAGAAGCCGTACACGACGGTCGGTATGCCTGCGAGAATTTCGAGCATTGGTTTGGAGAATGCACGCACGCGGCTGCTCGCATATTCGCACAGGTAGATTGCGGACATCAGCCCGAGCGGTACGGCGACCAGCATCGCAATCCCGGAAATCAACAATGTGCCGGCGAACAGCGGCACGGCGCCAAACGCGCCGGAGGAGCCGACCTGGTCTTCGCGGATGGCGGTCTGCGGGCTCCAGCTCAGTCCGAACAGAAAATCGGACACCGGGACGATGTTGAAAAAGCGTATGGCCTCGAACAGCACCGAGAGCACGATGCCGATGGTCGTGAATATCGCCAGCGTAGAGCAGGCGATGAGCAGAAACATCGCGGCTTGCTCGACGCGGTTGCGCGCCCTCAGCTTCGCCGAAATCGAGCGCCAGCCCCAGGCGATGCCGATAAGCGCGAGGACAATCGCGAGCACCGCGAGCGCGGCGCGGGCGGTCGCCTGCAGGCTGAGGTAATGATCGGCCGCGGTGCGCATCGCCGGGTTGGCTTCACCCGAGACGATGTTGCCGTTGGCGAGGTTTTTGATGTCGTTCAGTACGAGGTTGAGTCTCTCGGGCGCCAGCTCACGTGTTTCCGCCGGCAATCCGGCGACCACCAGCCTGGTGATGAGGGTGCCCTCGAAAAACACCCACACGCCCACCAGAATCAACGCCGGCGCAGCGCACCACAAGGCCGTCCAGTAGCCGTAGTAGCTCGGCAGAGAGTGCAGCGAGCGGATGTTACGAGAACCGCCAGCGGTAACGACTGCCTGCCGGCGGCCGAGATAGAAGGCGGCGACGGACAATGCCGCGAGTACAAGGATAAGGGTAGGGCGTTCCACTGACTTAGCCGAGCCAGAAGCGGCGGCAACCCTGGGGGCCGCCGCCCGCTGATTTTTACTCTGAGGGTGTCGTCAACGCTCGCTCACAGCGAGCTGATGTTGAGCGTGGTGAGCGACAAGACGCTGGATTGCATTTCCTGGCGCTCGTCATCGGGCAGCGGGATCATGCCCTTTTCGGCGAGGTAGCCGTCTTCGCTCCAGGTCCTGTCGCTGGTGAACTCAGCCAGATATTCCTCGATGCCGGGCACAGAGCCGATGTGCGCCTTCTTGACGTAAAAGAACAACGGGCGGGAAACTGGATAGTCGCCGCTGGCGATCGACTCGAACGTTGGCGGCTGGCCGTCTACCTTCGAGCCCTGGACCTTGTCCGTGTTTTGATCGAGGAAGCTGAACCCGAACACGCCAAGCGCCTTGGGGTTGGCTTCGAGCTTCTTCACGATCAGATTGTCGTTCTCACCGGTTTCGACAAAAGCACCGTCCTCGCGGATGGTGTGGCAGGCGGCCTTGTAGGCGTTTTTGTCCTCCTTCTTCATCGCCTTGATCCAGTCGAACGTCTTGCAGCCTCCTTCCATGGCCAGCTCGACAAAGGCGTCACGCGTGCCGGAGGT
>JBPCXK010000550.1:0-3105 GCA_051008635.1 Gammaproteobacteria bacterium | reverse complement strand
ACAAAGAAACGTTGATGACCTGAACAAATCGCTTAGAAAGTTAAACCGAACTATTCGCATCCTGTTTTAGTCGACCGAGAGGGAACGGTTTCGACGGTCATGCCGCCTCCGCATTTGAATTGATCTCACGAATAATCTCCACCACTTCCGGCGCGCGATCCGCCATCACGCCGCTCACGCCTTCGTGGTGGAAGTCTGTAAACGGCGTATCGAACAAGGCTTTCGGGTCCATGACGCCGTTCTTGGCCAGGTGCTCGATAACGCTGTCAAGAAACCTGAGTTGATCCGCGGATAGTGGGGCCTTTGCACGGAATTCCCCAAACGCCTCCTTCGCGGCGCGGCGGTCAAGACCGATGATGCTTCTGATCAGACGCCCAAGCGGCCGTTCGTTCCCGTAGGTCTCCGCGAACTGTTCTTTGGTGGTGGGGCTGGATTCGGAGAACAGCATGGCCTCGAAAGCCTCCAGGTCTTTGTGTGTTATGGGCTCGTTGTTTCTGAGCCGTTTTATCGTGATGTGGTTTTTGTTCGCCCGGATAAAGCGTTCCACTTTCTTGCGGTAATTGCGAAGATTCTCGTCGATCCCCAGTAACTCGTGCGCCTCACCTTCCTCCCCTACTTCGTCCTCGAAGTCGGTGTAGACGATCTCCCTGGCGCCTTGGCGGTCGCAGAACTTGATGAGCTCGCGCAGATCGCGGCGCAGTTTCTCGAGCATCGGGAGCGTGACGTGCTCCCAGTACTCGTCAGTCTGCACTTCGAGAATGAGCGACAGTTGCGCGGCCACGGAAGGTATCGCCTTCTTTTCCTCCAGCGCCGTTGCCAGTTCGATGATTCCTTTCCTGTACTGATCCTGCGCGGGCGCGGATTCCAGAATGGCGAGCTGCAGATTCAGTACCAGCAGATCGAAGCGGCGGGCGTCTTCGTCGTCATCGTCAGGAGACGGCAGGCCGCTTAGAGCGAGGGAGATCGTATCCACGTCGTTTTCGCTGAGATCATCCCACCGTTCGCGTATCGAGAACTCTTCCACGTGACGTCTTTGCGGACGCACGATGAAATTGTCGACATTGAAGCTGCATACGACCGCATGCATCTGGTCGAGCAGTTCGCCACGTAACCCATCGAGCGATTCCCCCGACTCGGTCCGGCGCTGCAGATGGCCGACGATACTCAGGCGACGCTTGAAGATCTTCTGTTTGACGGACTCCTGCAGCGGCGCTTCATAGCCTTCCGGATTCTCACCGAAAAATTCCAGGTTCTGGCAGTAATCGAAGATGCAGAAGAACTCCTTGTGCACACCGGATCCGAACAAGTCCTCGCACAGCCGGGTCCCGCGCCCCACCATCTGCCAGAACTTGGTTTTCGAGCGAACGATCTTGAAGAACACTCAGGTTCACGATTTCGGGGACGTCGATGCCCGTGTCCAGCATGTCCACAGACACGGCGATCTGCGGATATTTTTCCTTGATACTGAAATCGTCGATCAGCGATTGGACGTATTTCACCGAGCTGTCGACTACGCGGCAGAACTTGCCGGTGAGATGCGGATAGTTCTTGTCGAACTGCTCGACAATGAACTGTGCGTGTTTGTGGTTCTTGGCGAAGATGATCGTCTTGCCGAGCTTGTCGCCACCCTCGACCTTTTGCCCGCGCTCCATCACGTGCTTCAGTACCTTGTCGACGGTGCTTTCGTTGAACAGCCAGTTATTGAGCGCCGCGGCATTGATTTCGTCAGGCATCTGATCGGTTTCTTCGTCGTAGAATTTTTCTTCGTACTCCTCCTGCTCCTCTGGCGACAGCTCGTCGTACTTGATCCCCTCGCGCGGAAACCTCACCGGAACCGACAAGGCCCTGGGCGGCACGAGATACTCATCCTCCACCGCCTCGCGCAGCTCGTAGGCAAAGGTCGGCAGATGATTCTCCAGCTCGAACAGGCGGTAGGTGTTCTTGTCCACCTCCGCTTTCGGGGTAGCGGTCAGGCCCAGCAGCAGGCTGTCGAAATAGTCGAAGATAGCGCCGTACTTCTGATACACCGAGCGATGCGCTTCATCGATGATGATGAGATCGAAGTGCCCGACGCTGAATTGGCGGCTCAGATCCTTTTGCGTGCCGTCGATGCAGTTCATCATCGTTGGATACGTGGAGAACACGACGCGGGCGTTGGGATCGTCCTTGCTTTCGCTGAGATTGGTCAGCGACGCATGCGGGAGCAGGCTGTTGAATGCCCGCTTGGCCTGGTTGACGAGCGCGACGCGATCCGCCAGAAACAGCACCCGCCGCACCCAGTTGGCGCGCATCAGCATATCGACCAGCGAAATCGACAGGCGCGTCTTGCCCGTGCCAGTCGCCATCACGATCAACGCCTTGCGTTTGACCTCGGCGGCGAAGGCCTCCGTGACCCACCGCGCGGCTTCTTCCTGATAGTGCCGTCCTGCGATATCACGATTGACGGGGATCTGGGTCAGGTCTTTGCGGCTCGTGCGCCGGTTGACCATGAGCTGCAGCTCATCCTGCGTGTAGAAACCCTGGACCGTGCGCGGCGGATACAGCGTGTCATCCCAGATCCAGGTCTCGTAGCCGTTGGTGTAGAAAATCACCGGCCGCTGCCCGGTCATCTGCTGCAGGCAATCGGCGTAGAGCTCCGCCTGACGCTGACCCTTGCGCGGGTCCACCTTCGTGCGCTTGGCCTCGACCAGCCCGACCGGCTTACCGTTCTGCCCCCAGAGCACGTAATCGACGTAACCGACGCCTTTGTCGGTCGGCATGCCGCGGACTTCGTATTCGCCGACGTTCCTGCCTTTCGGGTCCCAGCCCGCCTCACGCAGCATCACATCGATAAAGACATCGCGCGTCGTGGCTTCATCGAAGTCTTCATCCGGCAGAGTCGGTTCGTTCGCCGCCTTGATGGCCGCGATCTCGTCGAGCAGGCGCTGCACCTCGGCTTCGGTTTCGGCGAGTTGCGATTCCGCTTTGCCGGCGGCTTTGTCCTTTTGCGCAAGTTGATCCTGCAAGGTCTGAATCGTCTCCGCGGAAGCATCCACAACATCGTCCGCTTTCGGGATATAGGCGGCGCGAAACTCGCCGGGCGTGCAGCTCCCGCGCGTATAGACC
>JBPCXK010000549.1:0-3351 GCA_051008635.1 Gammaproteobacteria bacterium | reverse complement strand
CCGTTTCTCGGCGTCTAGGCGCCCGCGCAGCAAGGCGCGAGGCGGGCGAATAGCCGGCCTATTTAACCGCCGAAGCAACACCGCTGCGCGGGATGGATAGGCGGCGAGAAATGGGAAGTTATTTTGTCGCGAGCCCTTAGCGAGTTGATTTCGTAAGCCGTTTGGAAATCACATTTTCGATCGGCGCCCTCTGACGAGTCCTGGACGGGTTCGTTCAGAGGTTCCTTACCTACACAAGGATCGAGAAAAAGTGTTCGAAATTATTAAAGCCGGTGGTTGGATCATGTTTCCAATCATCATTTGCTCGATTATCGCGTTGGCGATCATTGTCGAGAGGTTCTGGACCCTGCAGCGCAGACGCGTGATCCCGGACCATCTCGTCGCTCAGATATGGCAGTGGACGCGCAACGCTACCCTGACCAAGGAGCAGGTCAAGGGCCTTCGCGAAGGCTCACCCCTGGGGCGCGTGCTGGCTGCCGGGCTGGACGGTCGGGATATCGATCGCGGCACCATGAAGGAAAAAATCGAGGAGACCGGGCGACATGTCGTGCATGAGCTGGAGCGATTTCTGAACGCGCTCGGCACCATCGCGGCGATAACCCCCTTGCTTGGACTGCTCGGGACGGTAATCGGCATGATAAAGGTGTTCAGCGTGATTACCGCGGTGGGTGTCGGCGATCCCGGCGAATTGGCCGGCGGTATCTCGCAGGCGCTGCTTACCACAGCCGCGGGTATTTCAGTGGCTATTCCAGCGCTGATCTTTCACCGCTTTTTCCGAGCCAGGATAGACGAGTTCGTGGTCGAGATGGAGCAAGAGGCCATGAAAATGGTCGAAGTCATGCAAGAGCAGCGCCGCCTTACAGCCGCCAGACGAGTAGAGAAGAGTGAACTTCAAAGAAAGCAAGCAGGACAACGTTGAGGTCAACCTGACGCCGTTGATCGACGTCGTCTTCCTGCTCCTCATATTCTTCATGATCACGACAACCTTCAACCGTCATGCGGAGCTGAAGGTCGATCTGCCTGAGGCCTCGGCGACACCGGAGCAACAGCGAGAGGCGCCCATCGAGCTGGTGATCGACGCGCAGGGGCGTTATTTCATCAACGGCCGGCCGGTTGTCAACACCCAGCCCAGGACGCTCGCCGCGGCGCTCACCAAGGCCGCGGGTGACCGCAACGAACCGTCCATGATCATTCGGGCAGATGCACGCACCGCGCATCAGTCCGTCGTCACCGCCATGGATACCGCCGCCCGTCTCGGCTTGACCCGGCTGTCGATAGCGACGACGAAGGTCGAATAGCGCTCTGGCCCGCATTTCTCACCACGATGACGGGTCCTCGCTTGATCTTTGATTCCACAGCGAGTTTTCTTCAGTCGGAAATACAGCCTGTATTCCACTCGTTCAGAAAATCCGGCGTGAAATCGAATCTCTGCACGATCATCCCGCCCCGCGGTGCGATATCCGGGCCAGTGCCAATCTGATGAACGCACAGGCGTCATCGCGCGGGCTGTTCGTCTACCGCAGACTCCTGGACTACGTTCTGCGCCACTGGCGCGCCGTGGCCGTCGCGATCGCCGGTATGCTCGTTTATGCCGCGACCGAGGTCGGGTTCGCCGCCCTGATGAAACCCATGTTCGACGACGGTCTGGCGGGTCGCGATCAGTCAATGATCAGGTGGATTTCGCTGGCGGTGATTCTGATCTTCATGGCCCGGGGCACGGCGGGTTTCTTCTCGACTTATCTGATGTCTGCGGTCGGTCGGCGTGTGGTGAAAGAATTGCGCACGGCAATGTTCGGTCAATTGCTGCACATGCCGGCATCGTTTTATGACGAGAATTCCTCCGGGCAGCTCATCTCCAAGCTCTCGTACAACGCCGAGCGCGTTGCCTTCACGGCCACCGACTGCGTCGTGTTACTGGTGCGCGACACGCTGTCTATCGTTGGGCTGCTGGCGTGGATGTTCTATCTCAACTGGATTCTCACCTTGTGTTTGCTGCTTACCATCCCGTTCATTGCCGGGTTGGTGATGTTCGTAAGCAAGGTGTTTCGCGCCGTGAGCCACAAAATCCAGGACTCCATGGGCGACATCACTCACGTCGCCAAGGAAATGATCGAAGGGCATCGCGTGGTAAAGATCTTCGGCGGCGAGGACTACGAGGCGCGTCAATTCGAGAAGGTCAACGAGCGCAACCGTCGTTTGCAGATGCGTATCGTCGCGACCCAGGCCGCGAGCACGCCGATCGTTCAGTTGATTATCGCGTCATCGCTCGCGGGCATCCTGTTCATTACCTCCTTCGATACCATCCTCGGCAGCATCACGGTCGGCACCTTTGGTTCTTTCATTACAGCGGTGTTGTTGTTGCTGCAGCCGGCCAGAAGACTCACGAACGTCAACGCCAAACTTCAGGAGGGCATTGCCGCGGGGGAGAGCATTTTCGAGCTGCTCGATAGCGAAGCCGAACAGGATCGGCCCGTGGCGGGCGGGCGCGTGAGCGGTCACATCGAGTACCGCAACGTGTGTTTCAGCTACGACGAGGCCAAGGGCCGGGTGTTGCAAGGCGTCTCCTTTCGGGTACGGCGCGGCCAGACCGTGGCGCTGGTAGGGCACTCCGGCGCTGGCAAGTCCACGCTCGTCAATCTTTTGCCGCGCTTTTATGAGCCTCAGTTTGGCGAGATACTGATCGACGATGTCAATGTCCGCCAATACGGTTTGCGCGACCTGCGCAGCCAGATCGCCTACGTCGGTCAGGACGTCACGCTATTCAACGATAGCATCGCCGACAATATTGCTTACGGACGAGAGGGCGATACCACGGTCGATGAAATTCGGCGTGCGGCGATGGCCGCGCATGCAGGCGAGTTCATCGACGAGCTCCCGGCCGGGCTGAATACGCAAGTCGGTGAAAACGGCGTGCTGCTCTCGGGTGGTCAGCGGCAGCGCATCGCCATCGCTCGGGCACTGTTGAAGGACGCGCCGATATTGATACTCGACGAGGCGACCTCATCGCTCGACACCGAGTCGGAGCGATATATACAGGCGGCGTTGGAGGTCTTGCTCAAGGACCGCACGACGTTGGTGATCGCGCACCGTTTGTCGACGATCGAGCGCGCCGACTGTATTGTGGTAATGAGAGACGGTCGAATCGTCGACAGTGGCACCCACGGAGAGTTGCTCGCGCGCGAAGGTCTTTACACAACGCTCTACCGAATGCAATTCCAGGAACCGGTGGCGCCCCGGTTGATCCGGAACTAGTGCTCCGTCAAGGTGATATTGGTGGGTTCAGAGTTCCGCAAATGCGTCACTGCAAGGCGCAGTCCGCAGGGAATGGTAGACTCTTGCCAAGGACTGCAA
>JBPCXK010000548.1:0-6889 GCA_051008635.1 Gammaproteobacteria bacterium | reverse complement strand
CGCCACACGTTGCCGATGCGATCGACGCCTGGGAGCGTCACATTGCCGGATTTTTCTGTGATAACCTCGATCGCTGGTTGGCGAACGAGCCGTTGTCGAACGTCGTCGACGCAGAGCGGCGGTACTGAGGAGAATTAGTTCCGCAACTGCGCCTCTGCGGGCGTAACGTCCTCCCGTATGAAACCCACGATGACGTCGGCGAGCGGTTGCGTGCCCGACGGCGAGACGATATCGCCGCCCAGCACATGCTGCTGCGGGTCGTCAGCTCCGTGAAATTCGATCAGCTGTTTGTTTGGTGATCCGAGCCTGCGAAAGAACGCCTCCGTCTGCGCGGGATCGACGATCGTGTCGTTGCGCGAGTAGACAACCAGCGTCGGGATTGAGATTCGCTGCACCGGCGCTGCGCGCGTCGTCTTCACAAGCTCCATCATGGGAATCAGCGCCCTGGTGTGATAGCGCGGTATCGTGTATTTGCGATGCAGCTCGTTGTGCGGTTTGGCGCAACGATACTCGCCCTCGATAAGTGGCGCCCACCAGCGCGCGCCAGGCCAGGTCAGTGTTTCCGCGCCGCGTTCTAAAGGGCCGAAGTTGGGTGAGATCAGAACCAAGGCGTCGGCAAGCTCTGTTTGCCCTTTCACCGCCAGCCGAATCGCCAGAGTGCCGCCGGTCGACGTTCCCATGATAACAATCCTGTCACCGATGCGCCGACCGATCTCCAGCGCTTCCGCGCAGTCGCAAAGCCAGTCAGCCAACGTTGCCGACCCCAGCGCATCGCCGCTCCTACCGTGACCCGCCAGGCGGGTATAGAACAGATTCGCACCCAGCGCCTCGGCAACGCGTTCAGGAACCGGCGCGATCTCCTGCCGGCTGGCGGTAAAACCATGCAGATAGATCAGCGCGAGCGGCGTTCTAGTACGGGTAAGTGGGTCGCGCCAGATGACTGTTTTCTCAGCGCCGTCGACAATATCATCGAACTGGGACTCGCTGCTGGCGAGATAGCCATCGATGTCGTCAGGTATCGAAATTCTCGGTGTCAAGGGTGGTTCAGGTCTGTCATTGATACAAACCATAAGAGAAGCGTCAGAATCGCGACACCCGCTGCGGCAAGGCTTCCCTATGGTTGTACTTTTCGGTTGCTGAATACTGGTTTATATTGTCGCTCGTGATCACGCGTACAGCGATCAAGTATCCGGGAACACGCATGCCAAAACTGTTATCTACTGAGCAAATCGCGCAATTCGAGTGCGCCGGGTTGCTTTCATCCCAGACACGAGCGAGGCGCTTTTATTCCGCCGCATCTCGAGGACTACGAGCATCCACGGCAGGCATTACAGCGAACACAATCATCGATGTGAGGAAAAGATCATGAGCACGGCAGCCGCGTCAGTTTCGCGACCGGATCCCGAGTCCGGCTGGACGACCATGCCCTGCGAGTTGGGCGAAGGGCCGGCGCCGCGTGCGTCCATTGGCTTGATCGCGCTCGCCAGCGACATGATCAGCGAGCCAGAGCTCCAGGCGTTTTTGCCGACGGACAACGGTGTGGCGCTGTATACAAACCGTATACCTATGTCAAAGGTCGCCAATGTCGAAACCCTCAAGGCGATGGAGGCCGGTCTGTCACAAACAGTCACACTGCTCATGCCCGACAACCAGCTCGACGTGATCATCTACGGTTGCACATCGGGCACCATGGCGATCGGCGCGGACGAGGTAGCCGGGCGGATTCGCGAAGCGCGCCCAGGTATCGCCGTCACCGACCCCATCTCCGCCGGGCTCAGGGGCCTCAGAAAATTCGGTTGTTCCCGCATTGCGGTGCTGACGCCATATATCGACGAGATCAACACCGTGGTCGAAGACTACATCTCGGCGCGGGGTTTCGATATCACGGCAAAAGGCAGCTTCAAGCAGCAGGGCGACCCTCAGATGTGCCGTATTTCGCCTCGGACGATCTATGATGCCGGCATGCAGCTCGGGCGGAACGACGTCGACGGCTTGTTTATTTCGTGTACGGCGCTGCGCGTGTCACCGATCATCGGCGCGCTCGAACAGGCGCTCGGCAAACCGGTGGTGTCCAGTAATCAGGCGCTGGCGTGGGATGCCTTGCGGCTGGCGGGGTATGAAGATCCGGTCGAGGGTTTCGGGCGTTTGTTGACGATCTGAGCTCACTCTATTCTGCGGCCGCCGCGCAGGCTCCCTATCGGACAAATTCACGCCGCGCGCGCTTGCCCGAAACCAAGGGGTTTCAGCGCGGCTTCCAGCTCCTTCATCTCCTCGGCGGTCAGCGGTTGTACGGGCATACGGCAATTGCCGACCGGGCGGCCCGACATGTTGGTCGCGGCCTTTATGGCAGGGTTATAAACGTGGGTCCAGAAGAAATACTGCGAAGGAAAGATACGGTCCCACAATTCTTTGGCTTCGAGCAACTTGCCGGCTCGTACGAGGTTGTATAATTCGACGGCCTCATTCGGCATCGCGTTGACTGCCCCCCACACGCAGCCCGGGCAACCGGACAGCAGGGCCTGGAAGGTGATCGGATCGCCGCCATTGAACACCTTGCCGCCGGTGCGTAACAGCGCCTGAATCTGGGTGAGGTCCGAGGTGCTGTCCTTGATATACTCGATGTTGTCGATCTTCAGCAGGCGCTTGAACATCTCGGGGTCGACGTTGATGTTGGAGGCCTGCGGAATGTTGTAGACCATGAGCGGTGTTTTGATGGCCCGGGCGACCTGCTCATAGTGGTAGTAAACGCCCTCCATGTCCGGGCCCTCGAAATAGGGCGGCAGCACCATTACAGCGTCCGCGCCGAGGCCTTCGGCGTGTTTGCTGAACTCTATGGTCTCCGACGTACTGATCGCCGAGGTTTGCACCATGAAGGCTGCGCGGCCGTCGATGTGCCTGGCCGCGATCTCAGCGACCCGCCGCTTCTCCTCGGCACGCAGATACGGAAACTCGCCTGTCCCGCCGCACACGAGAATAATGTGTACGCCCGCTTCGAGCATCGAATCGATGTGGTTCTTGAGCGCCGTCTCGTCCAGGTTCTCGCCGGTCTTGTCGAACGGTGTGCAAATCGGTACGCATACTCCGGTCAGCTCTGTCATGGCGTCGTCCTCCTCTGGTCGCCGGCCCGCGTGGCGCGGATTTGGCGAATTGTGCTGCATCTTGACGCCCCATACAATGAGCCCGCATATTGCACCAGGGCGCTACGCGGATTCAGGACGTATCCGGCTTTGCAGCTTGCGCGCTCGCGCTGGAGCCATACCGCGATCGCATAATCTGCTTTGCCAGGCACCACCTGATAATTCCGACAAAATCGCCGGGAGCGATTTTGAACAGCCGCGGGCTGGCCCGAAGGGCGAAAGGCAGGACGCCTGAAGTAATCCTCGTACAATATCCGGGTCAGCGGCGGCCATGAAGAAACACACTTTTTTCTGTATCGACGGCCACAGCGGCGGCGAGCCGGTGCGGCTCGTGGCCGGTGGCGCACCGCCGCTGGAGGGCCAGACCCAAAGCGAGCGGCGGCAGCATTTCCTCTGTGAGTACGACTGGGTGCGCACCAGTCTGATGTACGAGCCGCGCGGTCACAGCGTCATGTCCGGCTCGATTCTGTATCCACCGACCAGCGACGACTTCGACGTCGCGGTGCTGTTCATCGAAACCAGCGGCTGTTTACCCATGTGTGGGCACGGCACCATCGGCACAGTCACGTTTGCGATCGAGCATGGTCTGGTCACGCCGAAAACGCCCGGCATCCTGCGTCTGGAAACGCCAGCCGGGCTCGTCGTGGCGGAGTACGAACAAGAATGGGGCAAGGTCACGTCGGTCAAGATCAACAGCGTCGCGTCGTTTCTGTACGTGGAAGACTACGAATTCGAGTGTCCCGAGATCGGCCGGCTGACAGTAGACATCGCCTACGGCGGTAATTTCTATCCGATCGTCGAACCGCAGGAAAACTATCGCGATTTCACGGACTTCACGCCTGCGGACCTGCTGCGCATCGGACGCAAGTTGTACGAGGCGATCAACGAAGACCTGGACGTCGTGCATCCCGAAGACAAAACGATTCACGGTCTGCGTCACTGTATGTGGACAGCTACGCCGACGCTGCGGGACGCGCACGCCAGAAACGCCGTCATCTACGGCAAATCGGGGTTGGACCGGTCGCCCTGCGGCACTGGCACCTGCGCACGGCTCGCGCAACGTGCCGCCCGTGGCATGCTCAAGTCAGGCGAAGACTTCGTGCACGAAAGCATCATAGGGAGCACGTTCATCGGCCGCGTGGAAGGCACGGCCCGCGTCGGTGATTTCGATGCGATCATGCCCAGCGTCGAGGGGCAGGCATTCGTCACCGGTTTGAATACGGTTTTCGTCGACGAGCGCGACCCGCACGCGCACGGGTTTCAGCTCGTTTAATACCTTACCACTGAAATCTTGTACAAAAATACCAAGAATTTTCAGTCGGCGGTCGCGCACAAGCAGGGCGGACTTTTCCACGCCTTGTCCACGGCCGCGCGCCTCACACGCCGGCGTTGCGGTGGGCAAGGGGTGGTAAAGTCCGCCGTTGAACAGGCACATCTTTGGTTCCTGCTATGCCGGGTTAGCGTTCGCGTCAAAATAAGTTCTCACTTCTCGGCGGGCAAGACGCCGGATATATCCATATCGCCATACCGGGTCGACCGGTTCTGAGACAATATCGAGAGAAAAAGGCATGCCTGAAACCAAAAGTTGCCATCATCACCGCCGGAGGTTACATCACAGGTCAGAACATCCGCGTCGATGGCGGCGTCACCAAGTACGTTTTGAGGACACTTCACTTAAGCCATGAGCGCCGATATTTCCGTACACGATGTGGTTATCGTCGGTGGGGGTCTGGCCGGGCTCACTGCGGCGTACCGATTGCGCAGGCGCGATATCCTGGTGCTCGAGAAAGAAGACACGCCCGGCGGGCGTACGGTATCGCGCAAGCTGGGCGACTACATCTACAATCTCGGAGCGCAAGTCATCCTTGGCAATATCAGCCCCACCGCGATGCTCGCGGACGAGCTGAGAGTCGACCGAACGCTCATCGAAAAGTCCCGGTTGCCGATCTTTTTCAAAGACCGGCTGTACAGCGCCGCGACGCAGCCAGGTTTGCTCATGAAGTTGCCGATGTCGCTGGGCGACAAATTCAAGTTTGTATCCTCGGCGCTTGAGCAGCGGCGCAAGTACGGCTCACTGGCCGGCGAGCCGTTCGACCCGAAGGATCCGCGGGTCATCGAGCTGAACGCCTCCACGGTGGATGAGTTCCTGGGCGTGGCGCCACCCGATGTCAAGGCGCTGTGGGAGGTCTTCTCCAAAGGGGCCAGCGCCGTGGGGATCGACGTCATCACGCCCTACCATCCTTTGATGGTGTTGTTGCTGTTTCTCAAGGACGAGTATTTCGTCGAAGGCGGTACGCATCAACTCAGCCTGGCGCTTCACCGCGTGCTTGGCGCCAAGGTAAAACTCAAGGCGCGCGTCACCGAGGTGCGGGAAATCGGCGGCGGCGTTGGCGTGACCTATGAGCAAGACGGCGTTCTGCATCGGGTGCGCGCCGATCGTTGTGTCGTCGCCGTGCCAGCCCCGGCCATTGAAGAATTCGGCGCCACGCTTCCAGCCGAAAAGAGGAATCTACTCGGGCGCGTGGAATACGCCTCACAAACTACAGCAGCTTTTCTTCTGAACGAGCCTACCGGACACTTCCTCCGCAAGGGAGTGTGGCGCATACCGGTCTCGAACAGAAAGCTGTGTGCGGTCACCGACCCGACCTTTACCTACTCGCAGGATTTTATCGAGCAGACCGGTCAGGGGATGTTGAGGGTCTACACGGGCGATCGCGTATCCAAGGAGCTCATGCAGCGACCGGACGACGAGGTCGCCGGGATACTGATGAATGAGCTCGTCTCGCTCTTTCCCGGCGTTGAGGGCACGGTTGTGCAGGCCGACGTTGCGCACTGGTTACATGCCGCCCCATTGTGGAAGCCGGGTCACACCGAAATCTATCGGCAGTTGCAGGTGCCCACCGGCAAGATCCACTACTGCGGCGACTACACCAGCCCGGGATTCATGAATGGCGCTGTGCTTTCGGGATACCGCGTGGTCGACGAGATCGACGCAGCGGCAAGTTAGTCTGTATTTCTCACGGTCATGCCGGTACTACTACCTGCTTGTCACCGGAAATTGCCCCGGTAGCGCGGATCAGGTGCTCAAGCTCGGAACGCTTCATAGATGCGCTTTCTTTCGTCGCTCGTAAGTACTCCTGCAAAAGGAGACGATTGCCGAAGACGAATAGCCTTTTCGGTAAAGCTCGTAATGACCGCTGCAACAGAAGGCCAGGGTTCGTCGAGGATATCTTCCCACTCCCGTAGATATCTGGGCGGCGATTCGGGATATCTTTGTCGCCACCTCGATAGGTTTCTGCGCGCTATCGCGAGTAGCGTCGGGTCGCGTGCGATCTTGCAAGCGATCTTGCAATGCATAGCGAGACTCCGCGCGTCTAGCAACCGATGTTCGGAAAAAACCGCCGCGTCCGCGCGTGCAACCCACTGACGAACTTGTTTGAGGCCTGCTGCGCGCTTGCGCGCACGGTAGCGACGCATTCTCTCGGAGGGCGTAAGTGGATTCGCAACCCGGGGCCGCCCCCGTTTTGGTTTCGAGATTAGCATCTTTTTATTGTAACGCGTTACTAAAAATACGCAATCACGCCACTGCTGCAGCGCCCGCGGCGTCAAGCAGCGATCCGCAACCCTCCCGCGTCTTTCATCGCGCGATCATGCTCTTCGCAAATGTCGAGCTCGGCGCGCGCAACCGTAACAATCTGGCAGTCAATCCGGTCATATACCGAGACATGGATCCTTCCACGGCCCGTGTCGGG
>JBPCXK010000547.1:0-2972 GCA_051008635.1 Gammaproteobacteria bacterium | reverse complement strand
CTACGACGCACTTAGTCGTATTACCCAGCGAACCGATCGAAGCGGCAACGGACCCGGCGAGGTCCGCTCTGTGGGCAAGTGGTTCTACGATGGCCTTCACGGCGTGGGAAAGATCGCCCGCACCCTTGGCCAGGATGGCTTCGAGGAGTTGTACTTCTACGATACGATTTCACGGACATCCAGGGTAGAAACGGCTTTACCGGGCACGTCAACTCGTTCGTTTCACTACACTTACGACCCGTATAGCCGCGAGTCCACCCGCCAGTTTCCATCGGGTTACCGAATATCGCGCGAATACAACGCCCACGGTTACTTGCATCGCGTCAAGGACGCCGGCGGTTCCAAGACCATTTGGGACGGCCGCGCTCAAGACGCGCGTCAAAACTACACCCAATTTGTTCTGGGCAACGGCCTCACGACCAAACGGCGCTACTCGACGGTCAATGGACACCTTGAGTCCATTCAAACAGGTTCTGCTGCGGTACTCACGAGAATTCAGAACCTGTCTTTCGATTTCGATACCGAGGGCAATCTGCTACGCCGCGCGAGCGCTCGAAGCGTTGCTGGCGTAGAGAACTTCGCCGAAATCTTCACCTACGACAATCTGCACCGCTTGAGGAGCAGCTCGGCATCGGGTCTGAGCGGCGGCCCGCGCAACGTCGCGTTCGCCTACGATGCTCTGGGCAACATCAAAACCAAGTCCGATGCTTCGAATCCAAACGGATACAGCTACAACAAAGTAAGGGGGGCGGGCGTACACGCGGTTACCCAGGTTCGCTCTGCCGCAGGAGCCATACAGTACAGCTACGATTTCAAGGGCAATATGACGAAGCGCGGCAACGCGACGTTGACATACGCCCTGTTCAACAAGCCAACCAAGATCGCCGGGGTGGGCTTCACCACGGAGTTCGACTATGGTCCGCAGCGCCGCCGCTATCGCCAGCGGCACGCAGAGAACGGCGGAGCGGTGACCACTACCTTCTACTACAGCGGCCGCGGCGCAGAGCGGGTAGTCAAAGGCGCGAAGACACTAGACAAGTCCTATGTGGATGACTTTCTGATCCACATTGTCGAAACCGATACGAATGCCGGGAACCGCGCTACACGCCGGGAATACTTGCATGGAGACCATCTAGGTTCGACCGAATCCATAACCAGTGATGCGGGCACCGTTGTCAGTCGCCTTGCGTACGACACCCATGGCCGGAAGCTGAATGGCTCCTGGGAGCGGCCGGACAGCAGCGACCGGGCGCACATACGCCGGACTGAGTTCTCGTCGACAGCCACCGGTTTCACCGGGCACGAACACCTGGCCAACAGTGGCCTCATCCACATGAATGGCCGGGTTTACGATCCGGTAATTGGGCGATTCTTGTCGCCTGACCCGTTCGTACAAATTCCATACGATAGCCAGAGCTATAACCGCTATACTTATGTGCTGAACAATCCCCTCAGCTATACGGACCCCAGCGGTAACTTCCTGCCGTTGATTTTCGTGGCCATTAAGCTCGCCAGCTATGCCTACACCGCGTACAACGTATACGACACCGTAAGCAGCGGCTACGAGGACTTTCAAACACTCTCCGATGGCGACGAAAGCGACCTGAGTCGCGGTATTGCGGCGGCGAGTCTCGTTGCGAATGTGGGCGGTGTCCCGAAACCTTTACGTGAGTTCGGCGGCCGAATTGCCCGCAAATTTGCAAAAAAGAGCCCTCCGCCAGCGAACCCGGCAGGTTCGGCAAAAGCCGCCAAGCCCGCCGGCCAGGGCGTAGACGGACCTACCTCAAAAGCACCGGACAGCAATGAGCGTGCGCCGGGCACAACCAAACAGAACACGCCTTCGGAAAGGCGCACGGAGGGCTGCAACGGCAGCAGTTGCGAAAGCGGCCTATGTAGCTTCGAAGCGGGGACCCTCGTTGCCACGGATGCCGGCCTGACTCCAATCGAGCAACTGGAGGTCGGTCAGCTTGTGCTGGCCAAAAGCGAGGAGACCGGTGAGGAGGCATATCACAAGGTCCTCGATGCTTACTCGCACCGGCACGAGGACGGGTTAGTCGTCACCTTCGAGTCTGCACAAGGACAGGCCGAAGCCGTGGTCACAACTTCGGAACATCCGTTCTTTGTCGTGGACGACGGCTTCGTGCGGGCGGACCAGCTAGAGGTTGGTGAGTACGTTGTCGTTGCCGGTGGACGCCAGATACGGGTATCTAGAGTCGATGCGACGCCGAGAACGTTGACGGCGTACAATCTGGAGGTTGATGGGTTTCATACGTTCTTTGTTGGAGAGCAGGGGCTTTGGGTTCACAATGAATGCGAGAAAGGCGCACTGAAATCAGCTGCCGCGGAAATCCGCGAAGCTGGTGTTCATCCTGCCGCTAGAAATCAACGCGTCGTCGCTGTTGGCGAGGATGCAAGTGGAAATTTGTTCGCGGGGTCAAGTAAATTCTTTGACAAGGGCCAACGTGCCGCTGCCGACGCACTAGGAATCAAGCGAGTTCCATCCCGCAAAGGCAATCACGCCGAAGAAAACCTACTTGATGCGGTGCCAGATCTGCGGCGAGTCGGTACAGACAAGCTCGACCCATGCCCCAATTGTCTTCGGCAGCTTATCGAAAGAGGTGTCAAAATTGACAACTAGCGTGCAATCCGTAGATCGCGAACCGCTCGACTCGGTTACAGACAGCATTCTGTTGAGACTTAAGAGACTTCCTTGGAGGCATGCAGCCTTATTCTCGGCGGCCGTCGCCGAGCGATTCTCGCGGTTTTATGAAATATTCGCTGTGAAGCACGATGTGAAAGACCCGTTCGTCGTTCGGCGAGCCGTTGATGCTGTTTGGCGATTTCTTGAAAAGGATTGCTCGGCAAATGAGCTGAGCCGAGAACTAGCAACGGTAGAATGCGCTACGCTGACACCCGAAGAGTACGATTCCTTGGAGGCGGTGTTGGCGCACAATGCCTGCATAGCCATTGAC
>JBPCXK010000546.1:0-3407 GCA_051008635.1 Gammaproteobacteria bacterium | reverse complement strand
GATCTTTGAACCGGGATCCGGCGATTGTAGCAATGTCATGTCAAATATTTAGTTGCGATATCATTTAGTTACCGCTACTAACGATAGCTGCTCTTTTTAGGTTGATTCCACGCCGATTTTCTTCACTTGGAAATACAGCCCGTATTCCGCTCCTTCGGAAGATTCCTTGTGAATTCAAGTCTCGGCGCGATCATCTCGCCCCGTGGTGAGAAAAGCGGGCTAGTCCGAAGAATGAACGGCACAGGTAACGAACAATCTTCTGAACAAACAGGTAACGACGATGGACAAAGACCCAATAGTCATTGCAGGATCGGCCCGCACGCCCGTCGGCAGCTTCCAGGGCGGGCTGCAAAACCGCAGCGCACCGTCTCTGGGCGCTGACGCGATCAGGGCTGCGCTCGAACGCGCCGGCACGGATCCTGAAGACATAGACGAAGTCCTCATGGGCTGCGTGCTGCCGGCCGGACAGGGCCAGGCCCCTGCCCGCCAGGCGGCGCTGGCCGCGGGTATTGCGCTACGCACGGGCTGCAGCACTATCAACAAAATGTGCGGCTCGGGCATGAAAGCCACCATGCTCGCACACGATCTGCTCGTCGCGGGCACCAACAAAGTGATGGTTGCCGGCGGCATGGAAAGCATGACCAATGCGCCCTACTTGCTGCCCAAGGCGCGCGGCGGCATGCGCCTCGGGCACGGCGAAGTCCTGGATCACATGTTTCTCGACGGGCTCGAAGATGCTTACGACAAAGGCCGGCTCATGGGCACGTATGCCGAAGACACGGCCGAGCGATACCAATTCACACGCGAAGCGCAGGACGCGTTCGCCATCGAGTCATTGACGCGCGCGAACAAAGCCATCGAAGACGGCACGTTCGACAAGGAGATCGTGCCGGTGACCGTAAAGAACCGCAAATCCGAAGACGTCGTGAAACACGACGAGCAGCCCCGCAAGGCCAGGCTCGACAAGATTCCGACGCTGAAGCCCGCCTTCCGCAAAGACGGCAGCGTCACGCCCGCGAATTCGAGCTCCATATCCGACGGCGCCGCCGCGCTGTTGCTAATGCGTTTGTCCGAGGCAGAACGCCGCGGCTTGCAACCGCTGGCACGCATAGTGGCCCACGCCGAGCATGCGCAGCAGCCGCAGTGGTTTACGACGGCGCCGATTCATGCGATTGAGAAACTACTGGAAAAGCTCGACTGGTCCAGCAAGGACGTCGATCTTTACGAAGTCAATGAAGCTTTCGCGGTGGTGACCATGGCGGCCATGCGCGAGCTCAGCCTGCCGCACGACAAGGTCAATGTTCACGGCGGCGCCTGCGCGCTCGGACATCCCATCGGCGCATCCGGTGCGCGGATCATTGTCACGCTGCTGGCGGCGCTGGAGAAATATGACCTCAAACGTGGCGTTGCCGCGTTGTGCATCGGTGGGGGCGAGGCGACGGCCATGGCCGTCGAGCGTATGCAATGAGGCCGTGACTTGAGCGCAGAAGCGCAAAGGAGCAAATAGCCTTATTCAAAAAGCGTCTCAGCGCCCTTGCGTTGATTTCTTTGCTTCCCCAGATCTATCCCGGAAATAAAAAAACCGGCGCCACCTCTTAAGGGACGCCGGCCGTATGAGTATCAGGCGGGAACCGCTTTCCGCGCTAGCGCGGCGTCGGCTACTCGGTCTTCTCGGTCGGCTGCTCGGTAACCAACACGGCGCCGTGTGCCGAATCCTCGCCAGTAAGTTGCGAGTGTAACTTCTGCATGGCCTGGGATTGCTCCTCAGTCAGCGCGCTGACTGCCTTCTGCTCGCTGTCATCGGCGTAGGCCTGCTTCATCTTCTCGCCATACTTACATCCGCTGGCGCCGCCAGCAAATACAGGAGCCGCAAAAGCCAATGTGACGGCCGCCGCGGAAAGGATCAAAACTCGCTTCATTTCTTGCCTCCTGGCAGTTTTGCCGGTATGGAAACCGAGGTGTGAAAACCTGCAACCCAATCCTACCCGCATTCGACCCGTACTTCTACTGGGCTAGCGCAGCAGCTTGTTCGGGTGGCGGCCCGGCAATGCGGTCGTACTCGGCCTGAGAGACGGCGGCTTCGGCCAGCAGCCACTCCCGGAAAGCCTTGATGCGCGTCAGGTTCTCGCTACCTGGCGGACAGACGATGTAGTACGCCACGTTCGATGGGCTATAGACGTCAAAAAGCTTGCGTAGCCGGCCAGCGGCCAGATCGTCCTCCACATGTGCGCTGCGCGCCAGCGCGATGCCCTGATCGTCGATAGCAGCCTGCACGGCCATGCTGGTATCGGAGAAGTGAGAGCCCTTGGGCAGCCGTCTGACCTCCACTCCCGCATCGTGAAACCAGTCCCGCCAGCGCGGACAGATGTCGTCGCTATGACGGTACAACAAGGGAAGACGCAGCAAATCGGCGGGTCCTTCGGGCGGGGTAACGCGCTCCAGGAAGCGCGGACTGCACACAGGGAAGACATATTCACGCAGCAACAGCGTCGAATGCAGATCGGGGCATTCGCCACGGCACAAACGAATCGCCAAATCCAGCTCGTCCGAACCAAAGTCGACCAAATCCTCGCTGGTAGAGATCCACACGTCGACATCGGGGTGCTGCTCGTTGAAATGGCCAAGACGTGGCACCAGCCATTTGAACGCGAACGACTGCACCAGACTGACCCGCACGGAACCACGATCGTCGTCCGCCCGCAGCTGCTTGAGCACACCGGTCATGCGATCCATGAAATCACGCACGATAGGGACTATTGCCTGGCCCTCCGGGGTCAGCACGAGCTGGCGGCCGCGGCGGCCGAACAGTTTGAGCCCCCAAAGTTCTTCAATATGGCGAATCTGGTGGCTGATTGCGCTCTGCGTGACGTGAAGTTCCTCAGCGGCTCGCGTGTAGCTCAAACGTCTCGCGGACGCCTCGAGCGCCCGTAAAGCGGCTATAGGAGGTAATCTAACGCTCATATCTCAGCATCATGAGTTTTTATTCATACATATATGAAAATATTTCGTTTGATTTCAATCAAATAGTAGCCTACTATTTTCCGTATCGAGTCTAAAGTCTTGTCCTCAGTAAGTACTTGAATATTAAATCATGTTTGCGCGGCGCACAGCAAGAGTAACCGCAGTTTTGCCAAACCCGCGGGGCATCACCACAGCCGGAACAGGAGATCAAGCCATGAATGACATGAACGTAGTCAAAATCGGCGCAAGATTGTCGCTCTGGCGCAGACTTGTGGTAGCGCTGCGGGCGCGGCATCAACGCAAAGTGACAATCCGCGAACTCTCGGTGCTGAGCGACCGGCAATTGCACGACATCGGCATCGCGCGCTCTGAAATACCTTTGATTGCCGAGGGTCTTGTAAGCAGGCAGCGGGCGTTTTCAGCCACGCAGGAGCGCGCGATCAAAC
>JBPCXK010000545.1:0-5671 GCA_051008635.1 Gammaproteobacteria bacterium | reverse complement strand
GAAGATCACCATGTCGCTGGTTAACGACGGTCGCGCACTGGCTCACGATGCTGGCGCGGAGGTCACCGTCGCGTTTCCGGAAGATCTCGCCATCGCGCTGCCGCGGGGCCCCCTGGCCGCAGAGTAGACAAGGCGGCGCGCCCATGAACCCAGCGCAGTATTTCCGCGAATTTTTCCAGCGCAACGGTACGGCGCTGTCGATCTTTCTGCTCGTCACGGTTGGGTTCTGGATGTTCATGATGATCATCCTGCCGCAATTGTTCATGGCGGACTTCTCCCTACGCGCCAACGTGCCTCCGCCCCAATGGGGTACAGACGCGCATTTCTATACATTCGAGCACTACAAATACATGGTCTACGGCAGCGCCCAGCGCACGGGTACGTACAACGTCGTGGACCTCAGCGTGTTTTTCCGCACCATCGTGGCCGCCATATTCGTCACGCTGATCGATGTCGCGCTGTGTTACCCGATCGCCTACTACGTCGCGCACGTCGCGCGCGGCGGCTGGGAACGCCTGATGGTGCTGGCGTTGATCGTGCCGTTCTGGGTGAACGAAATATTGCGCGCCTTCGCTTTCAAGATCATGTTCGGCTCCACCGGCATCATCAACTCGTTTCTCGTATCAATGGGTGTTCTGGACCAGCCCTACGACTTCATCCGCAACGATATCGCGCTTTATGCCGGCTTGAGCTACGCGTTCATCCTGCTGATGATCTTTCCGATCTACAACGCGGTGGAAAGCCTCGACCGCAACCAGATCGAGGCCGCGCGAGATCTCGGCTCGCCCTGGTGGCGCATTCACTGGCGTGTCGTCATGCCGCACGCCAAGCCAGGCATCACCTCCGGATGCACGATGGTCTTCATGCTCACGGCCGGTGCGCTGGCCGCGCCACAGATTCTCGGCGGCCCCAGCAGTCTGTGGTTCACGCAGATCATCTATCAAGGGTTCAATCAGGCCGGTAACTGGGCGCGCGGCTCAGCCTACGCCATCATTCTCTTGAGCTCGTGCATCATCTTCGTGCTCGTGATGATGAAGGTGTTCAAAGTCAAACTCGGCGAGATCGCGCGATGAAATCGAACACCGTCGGGCGCGCCATGCTCATCGCGTTCGTTGTGGGCTTCTTTTTGTATCTGTTCGGGCCGCTGATCGTCATGAGCATCACGGCCTTCAACAGCTCCTCGTTCCCGCGCGTGTCGCCCTGGGACTGCTTCTCGGTGGAGTGGTTCAACGTCCTGATCAACGATCAGCGACTCATGCTCGGCCTGCGCAACAGTTTTCTCATCGGCGTCGGCGTGATTCTGCTTGCGGTGCCGATTGGCCTCGCCGGGGCGCTGATGCTCACACAGGTCGACCAGCGCCTGCGCCCCTGGTACTACACCATCGTGATCTCGCCGATCCTCGTGCCGGGTGTGGTGCTCGGTATCTCGACGTTGATTTTCTGGGATCGGCTCGGGTCGATGTTCAACGCCGGCTACGACTCTATTTTTTACGACGGCATCTTCCTGACGATCGTTGGTCAGAGCACGTTCATCAGCGCGTACGCGATGCTCGTATTCATCGCGCGGCTGCAACGCTTCGATCCCGCGCTCGAAGAGGCCGCGCTCGATCTTGGCGCGACGCACGTGCAGACTTTCCGCAAGATTCTGCTGCCGTTTCTGAAACCGGCGATCGGCTCGGCGGCGGTGCTGGCTTTTCTCGCCTCGTTTGAGAACTACAACACGACGGTCTTTACGATCGTGTCGGAAAGCACGCTCACCACAGTCCTTGCGAGCAAGGTGCGCTACGGCATCAACCCTTCGATCAGCGCCCTGGCGGTCATCATCGTGGCGCTCACGTTGTTTGCGGCAGTGATCTTCGAAGTTCTCAAACGCCGTGAGCAAAAAGCACAGGCCGCTGCAAAAGCGACAGAGGCCGAGCCGCCAGGGTCCACCGCGCCCGCGACCCGCGCGGCCAAAGCGAATGTCTTCGCGGAACCTGCGCTGATCATGACTGTGCTGGTGTTCGTCGCGGGAATCGGCACCGTGTATTTCAGTGGCACGATCGGCGTGAGCGAATGCAAGGTCAGAGTCGCGGCGGAGAAACGCAGGCTCGTCGATCAACGCGTCAAGGAACTGCGCACCAAACAAATGTTCGAAAGTGGCCGGCCTGGCGCCACGGCAGGTGCGGCCACGGTGACCGGCGAAAGGATCGAGGCCAGGGGCACGGAAGGCTACAAGGGCATCTTCGATCCGGGCAACCTTTCGGGCCAGGCCGACTCTTCCGCGCCGGAACCAGAACGAGAAAACACGGCCGCACCCGACACCGGGGGTTATCAAAACGTCTTCGACCCGGAAAACCTGCAGGATCAGGTCGATTCATCCGAGAAGACACAGTAGCAAGGCGGATTGTCCTTGACTCTGCTGACCACGACGATCGGCGTCTACCCCAAGCCGGACTACGTCCAGCTGCCCGACTGGTTCAACGACCCGGAAGGGCCCGATACGGCGAGCCCGACGGCGCGCTGGGCCAGCGCCATGAAGGCGCTGGGGCCGGACGTTGAAGAGATTCTCGCACGCGGCACGCGCGAGGCGATCGAGGACCAGGTCAGCGCGGGCATCGATATTCCCACCGACGGTGAAATCCGCCGAGAAAACTATATCCACTATCATTGCCGTCGCCTGCGGGGCGTCGATTTCGCACAGCTGACCGATAAGGTGTTGCGTAACGGCGCCTACCACGCGTATCTGCCAACGATTACCGGGCCCGTCAGCGCCCGAGACATGTTCCTGGCGAACGACTGGAGGGCGGCGCAGGCCTGGACGGACAAGCCCGTGAAGATCACCATGCCTGGCCCGATGACTATTTCCGATACCACGGCCGACGACTACTACAACGATGCGCGTCGCCTCGGCGCCGATCTCGCGCAAGCGCTGAACGCGGAAGTACTGGCGTTGGCGGATGCAGGCTGTCGACACATCCAGATCGATGAACCCCTGTTCGCACGCAAACCCGACGCTGCGCTGGAATACGGCATGGAGAATCTGGAACGCGCGTTTCACGGATGCCCGCAACACGTCGCGCGCACCATGCACATGTGCTGCGGCTATCCGGACCGGCTCGACAACCCCGATTACCCGAAAGCCGATCGCGATGCGTACGTGAGACTCGCCGACGCCGTCGAGCAATCCTCGATCACGGCCGTGTCTATCGAAGATGCGCACCGCCACAACGACCTGTCGCTGCTCGAGCAGTTCACGTCGACCACGGTGATATTCGGCGCGGTCGCGATCGCAAAAAGCCGCATCGAGCCGACCGAGGAAATTCGTGAACGTTTGTCACAAGCGCTGGCGCACATTGATGCGCAGCGCCTGATCGCGGCGCCGGATTGCGGATTGGGGCTTTTGGGGCGTGAGCGGGCGCTGGCGAAGTTGCGGAATCTTGCCGAGGCGGCGCATTCAATATAGTTACAAACGAATCTCCGCCTCGTTTTGTGCAGCAGAGCATGAATGCTTATGGTTGTTCACCCGTCCAGCCAATCGATTGGCGGAGAAAACCGTAACCGAGTGCAGTGAAACTTGCTTGCTCACGATTGTCTTTGCCGTAACCGTGGCCACCTGCTGCCGGTTCGTAGAAATACGCCTGGTAGCCCATGGCCTGCAGCTTCGCCGTCATCTTCCGCGCATGGCCTGGATGAACTCGATCATCGCGGCGTGTGGTCGCTAGGAGTATCGGTGGGTAGGCTTGGCCGGGCTCGGCCGCGTGATAGGCTGAGTAGTGCTGCAGGAATGCCCAATCCTCGGGTTCGTCCGGATCACCGTACTCAGCGATCCAGCTCGCCCCGGCGAGCAGCTTCGAGTACCGCCGCATGTCGACGAGCGGAATCGTGCAGAACAACGCCCCAAACCGCTCGGGGTAGCGGGTCAACATATTAGTGACGAGAATACCGCCGTTCGAGCCACCTTCCGCAGCGATCCGTTCGGGACGGGTGACGCCGCGGCAGACCAGATCAGCCGCAACGGCGGCGAAATCATCGTGAGACAGGCGTTTGCGTTCGCGCCGACCGGCCTCGTGCCAACGCGTACCAAACTCGCCGCCACCGCGAATATTGGCAATGATGTTGGTGCCGCCGCGCTCCAACCAGAGCTTACCGATAGCCGGGCTGTAATAGGGCAGTCTGGAGATCCCAAAACCGCCATAGCCCGACAAATGCACGGGCGCGTCACCCGTAATGCTCTCGGGGCCAACCTGAATGTAGGGAATGCGCTCTCCATCCACAGATTCGGCCTCGTGGCGACTGACGGTGAGCCCCGACGCATCGAAGGTCGAGGGCGCCTGTTTCAGGACCGCCGGCGCCTCGCCGGATGCCAGCAATGTTAGCGTGGGCGGTACGATCGGGGTCTGAATCGTTGCGACTAAATCGCCATTGGACTCATCGGCTTCGTGATCGAGCCGCCAGACAGTGGCGGCCGCGATCTTCGGCAAGCCTTGCTGTTCTGACCGCTCCCAACCGTTGTCGGTCGCCATCCAAAACTCGAAAACCGGGGCCAGATCGTCGAGGACCGACAAAACCAGTCTGGGACCGCACCATGAGAACCATTGAAGCGCGCGACGCTCGTTGGCCTCGAACAAAACGTGGAAACGCCGGTCGCCCGCGAGGAATGCTGAAAAACGGATGACGATCACAGTATCCGGCGCATAGGTCTCGTCCCCGACTGTCCATGCGGTCCTCGGTTGCACAACAAGCCAGCCGCGTTCGCTATCGAGCCGCGCATCGGTAGGCAGGTCTACAAAGGTCTTCGGCCCGTTGCGGTCGCCGATCCACCAACGCGCGTCGAAAAATCCCAGTCTTTCGGCAAACCGAACTTCCTCTCGACCAGCGGTACGGTCCACACCAGCCCAAGCCGACATATTAGCGGCGTCGGTCTCGAACAGGATCGGGGCCTGATCAACATCGGCGCCACGGCGCCACAATCGAACGGTCCTGCTGTAACCGGAATCGGTCGCCATATCTTTACCGTGGGCGCTCGACAGCAACAGATGGTCCCGATCAAGCCATGTGGTGCCTCCCTTGGCTTCCGGCAGAAAAAAGCCACCCCCGATGAGGGACCGGGCATCCGTATCGAATTCCCGGAGCACAACGGCATCGCTTCCGCCTCGCGAGAGGCGCAGTATCCCCCGGTCGTGGGTACCCGGGAGCGTCGAGACGCCACCCCAGATCCAATCCTCATTCTCGGCGGCAGCCAAGGCGTCGAGATCGAGCAAGATGTCCCATTCGGGGTCCTCGCTCCGGTAGTCAGCCATCGTTGTCCGGCGCCAGATGCCACGAGGGTGCTCTGCATCCTTCCAAAAGTTGTATAGCAGACTGCCGCGACGGCCGATGTAGGGAATTTTATCGGGACGATCCAAAATGCGCGCGAGTACGTCTCGATCGTTTTCATGGGTACGACCACCGAAGTGATCGAGGGTGGCTTGATTTTGTCGCTCAACCCAGCACAAAGCCTCATCGCCTTCCACTGCCTCCAGCCAAAGATACGGGTCGTCGTCGGGCGCCTCTAGCCCGCAATTCTCACCACGGGGCGAGATGATCGCGCAGAGATTTGATTTCACAACGCATTTTCTGAAGGAGCGGAATACAGGTCGTATTTCCGACTGAAGAAAATGCGTTGTGGAATCAAAGATCAAGCGAGGGC
>JBPCXK010000544.1:0-4836 GCA_051008635.1 Gammaproteobacteria bacterium | reverse complement strand
GTCCACGGCCGCGCGCCTCACACGCCGGCGTTGCGGTGGGCAAGGGGTGGTAAAGTCCGCCGTTGAACAGGCACATCTTTGGTTCCGGCTATGCCGGCTTAGGGCTCGGCCAAGAATAACTTCACATTTCTGGCCGTCTATCCATCCCGCCCAGCGGTGTTGCTTCGGCGGTTAAATAGGCCGGCTATTCGCCCATAAATGTGAACTTATTCCTGGTCGAACCCTTAGCGAGCGCTACTGCAGCGTCGATTGTGCGCTGGCGACGAACTCTTTTATTTCGCGCGCAGCGACAGACACCGAGTAGTTGGGCAATCTCACATAGTTATCGCCGCTTCGGTAGGCGCCGAATCCTCTCAGCATGCCCGCGAGTACGTGATTGCCGTGGTCGCAGCTCAACAGGCCGCCTCCGGAGTGGCCTGAGTTGATATCGGCGGAGGTGTGAAGATCGCCGTCCAGCATCCGTTGAACCGTCCCCGCACTGGTGTGTAAATCCTGAGCGAGCGGATAACCCACGGCCCACACCGGTTCGGTCAGAATGAGTTCGCGTTGCGCCAGCTTGATCGGCATCAGGTCCGCCGTGGGCGCTACCATGATTGCCAGATCGCGAGCGGGATCAATAAGAATCACGTGTGCTTCGACATACAAGTCGTCGACGCCGACGTAAACTGATTTGGCGTCTTCCAGGGCGTGCGCCGCGGTCAGGACCAGGTTCGTGGCGACCACCACACCGCTGGCCTGACTACCGTCGTCACCGGCCACGCGTACGATGGAAGCGAGCATACGTGCGTCGGGCTCGTGGCATTGAATGGTTGAGTTCGCGGTCGACACCACCCAGGGAAGGGCGATGAGGCAGACCAAAATCTTGCATATTCCATTACGCATGGGCTCGTCCTTGTCCTGCTCGCACTCGTTACGCGAGCCAATATAACCGACCCCCTTTTTGGGGTGCGGTCGTTAATCAGGTAAACTGTGCCTTCTGTAGGGCTCGCCGACAGCCGTTCTCACCGCTGCCAAACAAGTCAGCCAGCTGCCCAATTAACGCTCAGGCGTGAGGTCCTCGTTCGTGAAATCACTGCATCGTCTGTTTCTGCTCAGTGTGATCGTAGTCTCGACTTGCGCTACTGGCTTGTCTGCGGCCGACTTCGAACTGCGCACGCTCGACGGCGAGCCCGCAACCCTCAACGATTATGTTGGCAAAGGGCAATGGACACTGGTGATGTTGTGGGCGACGGACTGTCCTGTTTGCAAAAAGCAGAAACCTGAAATATCCAGCTTCCACAACAAACACAAAAACAGCGACGCGAACGTCATCGGTATCGCGCTCGATGGTTACGAGAACATCGATGACATAAGGGCCTATCTGCGCGAACATCAACCCTCGTTTCCTTCCGTGGTTGGCGACCTTGCGCTGGTCGCGTTTAACTATCAGGCCGTCACCGAGGAGCCGTTGCTTGGTACGCCGACTTATCTGCTGTTTAACCCCAAGGGCGAGTTGATCGGCAACAATGCGGGTCCGCTGCGACCGGAGGCCATCGAGATATTTATCGAGGGTCACAGCTGAGTTCTGGTCTGTCTCCATCACCGAAAAATCAGGTCGCTGCGGGCACGAAGCTTCACTGTTGCCCGGGTCCCACCTGAGCATCCAAAAGCAGCCTTGGTACGTATTTAGGAGCAGCAACTTTGGAGAAAAGATCATGAAAGCATTCAGGTTTTGGCGCCCCGCCGTGCTGGCCGCCTTGCTCGCTGCAGGGGTCTCGGGTCTCGTGCATGGTGATAACGGGGCGCAGACCATGACGGGCAAGAGCGGAGAATTCGCGACCGCGACGTTCGCTGGTGGTTGTTTCTGGTGCATGGAGCCACCGTTCGACAAGCTCGACGGCGTGGTCTCGACCACGTCCGGCTACACCGGCGGCAGCGAAAAAAACCCGAGCTACAGACAGGTCTCCGCGGGCAGAACCGGTCACACCGAAGCGGTGCAGATCGTTTATGACCCCAAAAAGGTGACTTACGAAGAGTTACTGCAGGTGTTCTGGCGCAACATCGACCCGACCACTGCGGACCGCCAGTTCTGCGATACCGGCAGCCAGTACCGCACGGGCGTTTTCTATCACGATGAAACGCAGCAGCGTCTGGCCGAGGAATCAAAGCATGAGGTCGAAAAAGACAAGCCGTTCGCTGAACCCGTGGTGACGGAGGTAACCGCGGCTACGGCGTTCTACGCGGCCGAGGATTATCATCAGGACTACTATCTCAAGAACCCGGTGCGTTACAAGTTCTACCGTTTCTCCTGTGGGCGCGATCAGCGCCTGGAAGAATTGTGGGGATCGGCTGGATAGGCGCATACCGGCAGCCTCTTCGCGACCAACAAAACCGTCGTCCCGGGAAGCGCCTGAGGCGCTTACCGGCGGTGCGGGCATGCAATATCTCGGTGCGCATGGTACACCGATCACGTTACTTCACCATCTTTCATGCGAAATTCGCACATCTCAAATGCTTACATCGTAGTGTGATGTCTATCACACAAATCGCCGCATTGCTTCCTGATTGGTGAGATTTCACACATCCAACGAGAGTTGAAGCACCGACAATCCCTGTCTACTTCGGTAGTGTGACTGCCGTTTCGCAGAGTAAGGGGATGCAAAATGGACTTGCAAACTGTTGGTATTCTATTGAGCTGGGCGGTGCACATTTCAGGTTATCCGATGCCTGCAGAGCCGCCGCGCGTGGAATTCGAGCCACATGCTTTTTTCGTTGAGAACGTCTGCGGTGGCCGGGAATGCCCAGCCGTGGGCTGGTACAACGATCAGGGTATCGTTTACATCGACGAAAAGTATCGCGATGACGACTCGATGTTCGTCGCCAGTCTCGTTGTGCACGAGTTCGTTCACCACCTGCAACACGTGAGCGGGGAATTCGACTCGCTGTCCTGCGACGACAGCCGTACACGAGAGCGCGAGGCGTACTACGTACAGAACGAATACATCGTTCAAGCGCACGCGAGTTTCGAATTGATACGGCCGGGTCCGACGAGTTGCAACTACAAGGTCGCCGCGATCGATACGCGCGCGCGACAGTAACTCGTTCAATCGTCCTGCGAAAACCCCTTGATGATGTAACCACCCGACTTTTCGTCGTGTTCGAGTTGCAGAAGTTTGCGCGCCTCCGCCTCTTCCAGTAGCTGACCGAAAGTGCGGAATCCGTGGTAGGTTTCGCTGAAGCCCGGTTTTCTGCGTTTTAGGGTTTGTTTGATCATCGATCCCCAGACCTTGGCTTCTTCGCCCCGTTCTTCGAACAGGTCCTCGACGGTTTCCATGATCAGGTTCAGCGCTTCCTGCTGGAGTTCTTTTTCGCTCAGCTTGTGTTTCTTGGCGCTGTTGGTTTTGGTGGCAGTTTTCTTGCGCCGACGCTGTTTTTCGCCCTCGCGCACGAGGTCGTCGTAGTAGATAAACTCGTCGCAGTTGGCGATTAGCAGATCGGAGGTCGACTCCTTCACCCCGACGCCGATGACGATCTTGTTGTTCTCGCGCAGCTTACTCACTAGCGGTGAGAAGTCGGAGTCGCCGCTGATGATCACAAAGGTCTCCACGTGCGACTTCGTGTAGCAAAGATCCAGCGCATCCACGACCATGCGGATGTCCGCCGAGTTTTTGCCCGAAAGGCGGACATGAGGAATCTCGATGAGCTCGAAGGACGCCTCATGCATGGGCCCTTTGAAGTTTTTGTAGCGATCCCAATCGCAGTATGCCTTCTTCACCACGATGTTGCCCTTGAGCAGCAAGCGCTCCAACACTTTTTCGATGTCGAATTTCGCGTATTTGGCGTCGCGCACGCCAAGCGCGATGTTCTCGAAATCACAGAACAGCGCCATGTTTTGAGTAATTGGTCTGTCGGTCATAAGGTTCTCGGGCTGTTGTTGGTCCCCGCCAGAATGGGGGTGATTTTTGCTAAAGTAAAGCCACCGCGGCGCGGCTGCGCGTGGCAAACGGTCGATCGGTCTACCCCGCAGCGAGATTTAGACAAATGAGCAGATACGGCATCCACATCACCCTCACCGAGAACAATCCCATGCGCAAGCCACATCTGCTCGGTGAGGACTGGGAGGAGTTCCGCTGGTTCGAATCGGCCGCAGAACGCGATAAGGCTTTTGCCGAAATGGAGGCCTCAATCGGCTACTACCGCAAGGGTGACGAGCCGGCGCAGATCGTGACTCGGGTTGACGAGGTTGGGTAGCTCTCGTGCGCCGTCCTTTAGCGACTGAATGTCGAATGCCTATCGTTTCTGCGTTAACATGCACATGTGCATGTAAATACAAATGAACTGGGTTTGAGGATGAAAACAGAACGGATGACCATTCTGGTCACACCTGACGAAAAAGCAGCTATCAATGCGCGTGCGGAGTCGCTGCGTATTCCTGCGGCTGAATTTGTGCGTCGCGCCGTGGCTGACTACGACCCGAATCTCGAAAGCGCTGAGTTGGTCGCGCTGGCGGATGAGCTGGAACGCGTCGTGGAGTCAACCGAGGAAAAAGTCGACGATGCCCTGAGGACCTTGCAGGCCTTTCGGGACTTCATGGGTCTATCGGACGAGCGAAAGCTCGCGCAGCAGGCATGAGCGCAGTCGATCGTATCCTCTCGAGTATCAGACGCGTCATTGTGATGGAGACGAGGCTCCAGAGCCTCAGCGAAGGCATGGCAGAGGTCACCAGGACCGTAATGGACCACGAAAAACGCCTCGTGCGCCTCGAAACTATAGAAGAAGTCGCCGGCGCCCGCAGGTTGCCACCGACCGCCGGCAGCTAAGGGCTCTGCCGGAAATAACTTCACATTTCTCGGCGGT
>JBPCXK010000543.1:0-15083 GCA_051008635.1 Gammaproteobacteria bacterium | reverse complement strand
CCCTGGCCATCCTCGCCACAGTGACGGAGGGAACAGAGGAAGGCGAGCTTGCGCGGCTAAAAGCACTCGGCAGGTTTGAGTCTTCCGGGCCAGAACTGGTCGATGAGGCGCGCAGGCAGGCGGCGTCGGTGTTAAGGGCCCGCGGCGGACTGCTGTACCGGATACGGCGGAGCGCGACGCTGGATACACTGCTCGAATGGCTGGCCGCTTATCTGGCCAGTCCAGGCGAGTTAGCGGCGCAGCGACTCACACGGCACATCGAGCTCCTCACACGGCTGGCAGAAAGACCACGGCCCGAGCCCACGGCGCCCGGCGAGGCTACGCCCGTGCCCGAACGGGATACCGAGATCCTCGAGATGCCGGACCTACGGTACGGCTGGCCGGGGGCAGACGATACTGATGACAACGTCGTCGATTCGCAAGCATCGGATGCCAGCACCGCCCCGCTGGCGGAAACAGGCGAAGACGCGAGCGGGGATGATGCCCGGATTATTGACGACGTCGGGCCCGCGACGTCGTCAGAGGTTTCCGCAGACGCCCCGCAGACCGCGGATGAGACGCCCGCGGAGCGGGCCGAGCTGCCGACGCTGATGCGCGAAGCCGAAGGCACACATGGCAGGCTCGCGGTAGCGGTGGAGCTGTTCGCCGACACCTCAAGCGAATCACTCGCAGTGTTGGGGGCGACCGACACTCACGAGGAGGATCTGCTGGCGGCACTGGAACGCTATTCCGAGGGCGTTGTCGGCCTATGGACGGTCGCGGAATCGCTCGAGCTCGAGGGCTTGCAGGAAGTGTTCAATTTTATGAACACGAGCGCCAGCATTCTCAGCGCTGAAACCGAAGACAAGCGGGCGCGCGGCTGCGATCTGTTGATCCAATGTTTTGCCAGCGTTCAACACTACCTGGCGTACCCGGCAGGACAAACGTGCGACGAGCTCGTTGCCTTGCTTTGTGCACCTGGCTGGCCAAGCCCGCTGGATGAGCGCAGCGCCGAGGCAGTGCGCAGCAAGCTCGGGCCTGAGCCGGTCGACGACAGTGGGGAAGCATTACCTACGTTGACTGCCACCGACGACGGCTACCACCAAAACGAACCGGAGGGCGGAACGGGCGACCCCGTGGGCGTCGTGACTCAGTTGCGTCGGCCGGAAACCGCGGATGATGCAGCGGCCGTGGCCGATGCCGATACAGCCGCGCAAAAGGGCACACCAGGGGACGTTACGGCAATTCCTGAAGTGACCGAATTCGAACAACCCGAACCGCCGGTGGAAATGCTGGCCGCACTGGAGCTGTTCGAGGAAATAACACAAGCGCCCATGGCAACGCTCACCGCGTTAGAAGCGAGCGAGGAAGACCGACTTGTCGCGCTGGAACAGTTTTCACAAGCGATAGTCAACCTGTGGAACATGGCGGAATCGCTGGGGATGAAGGGCTTGCTGGACGTGTTCGACTTCATGAACAACAGCGTGGCCATACTCAGCTCGGAAAACGAGCAAGGCCGTCAACAGGGCTTTCGACGACTCCTCCAGTGCCCCGCCAAAATCCGGGACTATCTGCATGGTCTTGCCGATGTGCGCACGTCGCAGGCGCTTGTTTCCCACCTGCAGGACACTGGCTGGCCAGCGTCC
This sequence comes from Gammaproteobacteria bacterium, assembly GCA_051008635.1. Taxonomy (GTDB): domain Bacteria; phylum Pseudomonadota; class Gammaproteobacteria; order JBPCXK01; family JBPCXK01; genus JBPCXK01. The sequence continues at coordinate 13,458 of JBPCXK010000543.1, read as the reverse complement.
ATGTCGCCGGAAGACGCGGAACGAGTCGGTGAAAAGCTCGCAGCGGGCCGTAGCGAGGTGCTGGAGACGAGTATCCGGGAAACGCCGGAACCGGACGCCGGGCTGCCCGCTGCGCACGCCGACGCGGCGCAAAACCCCGGCATCACCGATCGCATCACGAGCCTGCTGGACGACGGAGAAGGATGGACGCTCGACCAGGATGAGGTCGACACGTGGATCAAACCCGCCGCCCTCGACCTGAGTGACGGCGCTGGTGCGAGCACACCGACCAATGGTGACGCACACTACTGGCAAAAGGGATCTTCGCAAACAGGCCTCAGGATTGTCCACCTGCCGGGGACCGACGTCGAGCGGTCGAACGAGGAAGCGCCAACGCCGCAGGCCGAAGATGACACCAAGCAAGCGGCCGAACAATATGAGGACGACGGCCCGCCATCCGAGGAAGTGAGGACCGTTGTCTTCGAAGAGGACGATGAATACGATCTCCAATACGGCGTAGGAGCGCTCGCGTCTGCTGAAGACGACGAGCCGGTGGCGAAAGACGAAGAGCTCGAATTTGGGCTCGACCACCAAGCCTCCAGCGGCGTCACCTCCGAGCCTCCCTCCGCAACAACAGAGTTCGAAGAGCCCGAGGAATTGGACGAGGCCAGGGCGCGGCGCGACGCCGATGCAGCCGAGGTAAGCGCCGCCGCTGAGGACGAGCAGGTGGCGGAAAGCGAAAAGCTCGAATTCGAACTCGACCGCGAAGCCTCGAACGACATCGACGGCGAGCACGGCGCCGACTCCGAGCGGCCTTCTGAGGCAGTAGAGCTTGGGGGGCCTGCACAGCTGGACGATGCCGGGCCCGGGCACGAAGGCGACGCCGAAAAGGTGAACGCCGCGAACGTGGAAGAAGCGCGGTCTGCATACCAGGAATCGCTGGAAGAAGACACGGTTATCATGGAGGGCGCCGATCTCATCGAGTTCAATTCCGGGTACGTCGAACCCACGGACGCAGCGGGCGAAGCGCCGGACGATACCGGCGCCGACGCAGAGCGCGGCGCTGAAGTCTACGACACGGCCGCGGAACCGCCGACGGCGGAGACGGGGATGGCAGATGGCGCTGCTGCCCTCGACCCCGATTCCGACGATCTTGAGCAATCCGCCGACGGGCAAGCCGACCTTGCGCCCAAAGATCAGGCCGACGCAGAATTGGACCAGCCGGTCGCCATCTCGCCTGCGGAAGTCAGCATAGAATCTTCGGATGACGACCCAGGAGTCATACCTGCGTTTGCCTTAGCCGAAGACGAGGAGGACGACGCGCCTGCCGACGAGGCCATCGCGACGGATCAGCCTGGCGCCGCTGCGGCAGTCGAAAACGAGGACGAACACGCCCTGCGCATAGAAGGCGCGGCGCGGCACCAGCCCGATTCCAACGGCGGCGCGGCCGCGGCCAAGGACACGCCGCGAGCTGACACCGCGGATGAAGAAGCGACCTTCGGGGCCCATGCGCGCGACCCGGATACCCTGATCGAGGACAGCGCGACTCTGGACGAGCCCGGCCAGGACGAAATCGACCTGTCCGAGGCCGACGAGACCTCGCCAGGGAAAGCCGTAGCGGACACGCACGAGCCGGGCGCCGCAGAGCCCGAGCCGGACTTCCCGGCTCCCGCCGCCGGCCTTCCATCCGAGGAAACGGATGCGGGCGAGGTCGAACGAGTCGCCGTTGACGAATCCACAGCCGAGCCCGAACTCAACGCCGACACTGACGAATCAGCCGCCGCCGAACTTGCTGGTATCGACACGGACTCGCCGGAGGAGCAGCTTCCGGGCAGCGATAGCGTGGTAATCGAAAATGCGGCGACAGACGAGCTGGAGGTGACGGACGCCGACCCGCAAGCAGCAGACCATGAGTACGAGCGTGGTAGCGATGAGGCAATCGAGGCGGATGAAGCCGGCGATGTGGAACTCGCGGTGGATCCGGACACCGAGCCGCCGCGGCCTGAGCAAGCGATAGCAGCAGCCGTGGCTGAACCGACCACGGACATGGCTCACGAATCCGCCAGGCTGTCGAATCAGGCAAAAGAAATCGTCGCCGTGCTCGCATCCGCTGTCGGCGACTGCCAGGAACCCCTGGGCGAAACCCTCAATATGATAGACAAGGGCGGAGAGCAGGACGCGCTGTTTGGTGCGGTCGCACAGTACTCCGAGGTGATTGCGAACCTGTCGGCGGCGGCCGAGAGCGTGAACCTGACGGGGCTACAAACGATATTCGACTTCATGAACAACAGCGCCGCTATTCTGTCCTCGGATACGCCCAAAAACCGCACCCGGGGTTGCGCGTTGTTGAACGAGTGTCTGATCAAGCTCAAAGCCTATCTGGGCAACGTGCTAAGCGAAGACCTGTGCCGGGGGCTGGCGATGCATTTGAACGACGGCGATTGGCCATCGCCGCTCAGCACCGACGATGCCGAGACGCTTTACGACGCGCTCCTGAACGAGCCACGCGCGATAAGCGAAGAAGAGCGGCCACGCCCGCAGAGGGTGGAGCCCGAAGACGTCTCGCTTACGCTGGCGGACGACGTCGACATGCAACTGCGCGAAGTCTTCCTTAACGAGGCCCCGGGCAACGTGGCCGAGCTGCGCGACGCGCTGGAGCGAATCAACGGTGACGGCGATGTGGCCACGCAGGCGCACACCGCGCAAAGGGCAGCCCACACGCTGAAAGGGTCGGCCAACCTGATTGGCTGCCCTGGGGTGGCGACACTCACGCATCACATGGAAGACATCCTCGAGCATCTTGCCAACAAAAAAATCGCGCCGCCGCCGATGCTGCGCACGGTAATGCTTGACGCCGCCGATACCCTCGAGACCATGCTGGACACACTGGCCGGTGCCGACGAGGAAATGGAAGACGATGACGTCATGAGTGTGTGCCAGGACGTGCTCGATTGGGCGAACAGGATCGATGCCGGACTGCTCGAAACCGACGATGAGATAGCGGCCAATGAACCGGTCGAAGCGGCGCCGCAGGCGCCCGAGCCGGAAAAAGCCTCGCACCCGGAAACCATACCCACCGCGCTCGTGCTCCCGCCTTTGCCGCTGGCGCCGGAATCGTTCATGGGGAGCCGACCGCAACCCGTAGTCGCTGCAAGCCCCGCGGAGACCAGCGGCACCGAGGCAAGCCCGGCCGCGCCATCCGGCGGGCTGCAGCAAGATTATCTGCGAGTTCCCACATCGACCGTCGATCAACTGATGCGCATGATCAGCGAGCTCTCGATTTCTCTGGGGCAGATACAGGAGAAGCTCAAGACCGCCAACGAGGGCTCCAGGGAGCTGTTGAATCAGGATCGCCTGCTGCAGCAACGCAGTTTCGAACTGGAAAACATCGTCGACGTGCGCGGCGTGACCACCGTGACACCGCGTCCGGAGCAAACAGAAAGCGGCTTCGACCCGCTGGAGTTGGATCAGTACAACGAACTCTACAGCACCGCGCGCGCCTTTATCGAAGCCGTCACCGACGCCCGCGAGATGAGCCAGGATATGAAAGAATATCTATCGGAGCTCGAAGGCCTTCTGGCGCAACAGGAACGCATCAGCAAGGAATTTCAGCAAACCCTGATGACCACCCGCATGGTCGCGGTCAGCACCATCGCAGCGCGCCTCCAACGCGCCGTGCGCCAAACCTGCCGCACCACCGGCAAGCAAGCGGAGCTGACGATCAGTGGTAACCAGGTGCTGATAGACAGCGACATCCTCAACAAGCTCGTGACACCGCTGATGCACGTGATGCGCAACGCCGTCGATCACGGCATCGAGTCGCCCGAGGAGCGCATCGCGGCCAGCAAGAGCGAAACCGGCAAGATCGAATTGTCGTTCGCGCGTGAAGGCAACAACATCGTTGTAGTCGCGCAAGACGACGGTCGTGGCCTCGATCTGCAAGCCATACTCGACAAGGCGCGCCAGAGTGGCCTCATTTCGCCGGGCGCGGAGCTGGTCCCGGACGATATCGCCCAGCTCGTCCTGATACCGGGCTTCTCCACCCGGGCGGTTGCAACGCACATATCGGGACGCGGCGTAGGACTGGACGTGGTGGCCTCCACGATCACCGAACTCAAGGGCACTATCGACATCGACCACGCGCCTGACCGCGGCTTCAAGCTGTCGCTGCGATTTCCGGTGACCCTGGTGTCCGTGCATTGCCTGCTGGTCAAGGGGGCCGGGCAGCTGTTCGCTGTTCCCACCAATGATCTTCAGCAAATCGTCTCGCCCCGTGCCGGCGACTTCGTGAACATGGGCAAGGATGTCACCTACCAGCTCGAGGGCAACGCCTACAAGCTCAGCAGTCTCGACAATCTGCTCAACCTGCCGGCCAGGCTGATAGCCCGTGAGCAACAACCGCTGCTGATCATCGAGAGCGACCGGCAGGCGGTTGCCTGCCTCGTGGACGACGTCGTCGATAACCGTGACCTGATCATCACCAAGCTGGGGCGTTTCGTTCCCAAGGCGCACGGCGTGGCTGGCGCCTCCATCCTCGGCGACGGCAGCGTGGTGCCGCTGCTCGACATGCGCACGCTGTTGCGCGACGCGCGCAATCTCTCCATGGCGGCGATGGAGCCACCTGCAGGGCTATTGGAGAAGGATGACCCCTACCGGTTGCCGCGCGTACTGATCGTCGACGACTCGTTGAGCGTGCGGCGTTCGCTGACCAACCTCGTGAGCGACACCGGTTACGAGACGTTCACCGCGCGCGATGGCCTCGAAGCCATCGACGTCATCAACGCGAAGCATCCGGACGCACTGCTGGTTGATCTGGAGATGCCACGCATGAACGGCCTCGAGCTGACGGCCCACGTCCGCTCACGGGAAGAGATACAGAATCTCCCGATTGCCATGATCACGTCCCGCTCGATGGAAAAGCATCGCAAACAAGCCTACCTGGCCGGCGTTAACAAATACATCACCAAGCCCTACCCGGAATCCGAGGTGCTGGATTTTCTCGCCGATGCGATCGAGGAAGCCCGGGAATGACGCAGCCACCGCTTTCCTGTCTGAAGCTCGACGCGTTTCGCCTCGCCGTTCCGCAGAGCGACGTAAAGCTGCTCGATAGCGCCGGCACAATCGACACCTCGAACGCAAACGGCCTGATCGCCGGCTGGCACACAGTCGATGGCCAACGCTGCCCGGTGTTCGCGACCGGCGAGCTGTTGCATCCGGTGGGCGACATCGTTCCGCAACGCAAGTACTGCGTGTGTCTCAGCACCGGCATCGAGATTTACGGGCTGCTGGTCGATGATTTCTCATCCCCGCCGTCCGACATGAAGTTCACATTTCAACCGCTGCCGATTTGCATGAGCGATCTGGGGTCGTTCATTCATCAAGTGACTGTGATCGACGACGACATCTACTGCATCAGCAACGCGCAGGCACTGAGCGTCCAGTTCCCGCTCGGTGAGGCGCTGCAGTGAGCGCCGACAGCAGCGTCGCGTGGTTGCTCTGCGTCGGAGCCGAGCGCCGGGTCGCCACTGCGATGCACGAGGTCATCCAGATCCTGCCTATTCCGAAGATCGTACCGGTGCCGAGCGCTCCCGCGCACTGCCGGCTCACCACGCTTTGGGAAGACAAGGTTGTTCCCGTCATGGAGTTGAACGTATTGCTCGCGGGGCAGCCGCCGCAGCCACCGTCGAACTATCACTACGTCGGCGTGGTCGCCTGGCAGGATCAACCCCGGAACCCTCTCCAATACGGCGGTTTGCTGCTGACCGAACCCCCGTGGCAACACTGGGTGCACGACAATCAGATGTGCGAGCCGGCGGACGAGCGCGCACTATGGCGCCAGGTCTGCTGGTGCTGTGTCAGCCACGAGAACGGTATCGTACCGATTCTCAACATCCAGCGGCTTTTCACTACCAGCGGCCATTTGCTGACCGCAAACTGAATCGTTCGGCACACGCGTCGCTGTCCAGCCGCGCAAATTACTGTTTTCCTGAGCGTTTAGTCAGGGCCGGATTTTGCGCCGCGCTTATCCACAGCTTGTGCGCAGATTTTACCGGCCTTATGCACGCGCAATACACAACATCTTGTGTTGACATCAACACCAAATAGCGAGATATTGTGCCTCGCCGCAAGTTAAGTGGTTTCTGCGACCAGGCGCCCCCGGCATGGGGGACTTTCGGGAGGCTGGCGCGACAGGGAAGCCGCGAAGCACAAAAAAATCACCGGATGTGGAGGCAACCTGTCTCATGGACAATCTCGCTGAGTCTTACAACATCAATGAGGAAACCGACAACGCCCCCGAGGGCGCACCGGGCACCGATGCCACGCTGAAGGCCGCAACGCCAGGCACATACCGTGTCATACGCCGTAACGGCAAGCTCACCGCCTTCGACGCGGACAAGATCAAGGTTGCGATGACCAAGGCCTTTCTGGCCGTAGAAGGTGGCAACGCGGCCGCCTCGACGCGTATACACGAAGCCGTCGCGGAGCTGACGGCCCAGGTCGCCTACGCGCTCACCCGCAGCCGCGCGGACGGCGGCACTTTCCATATCGAGGACATTCAGGATCAGGTCGAGCTGGCGCTGATGCGTTCCAGCCACCACAAGGTCGCGCGCGCCTACGTGCTCTACCGCGAGCAACGCGCACAGGCGCGGGCCGCCGAGGCGCAAGACGCGGCAGAAACCACGCCAACATCCGCGAGCATCGAGGTGACGGCGCCGAACGGCAACCGCAGGCCACTCGATTTCAAACGCTTGCGCGATGTGGTCGCCGAGGCCTGTCGTGACACCAGCGATGTCACGGCCGAGCCCGTGATCGACGAGACCCTGCGGAACCTCTACGACGGCGTACCTGAAAAAGAAGTCGGCACGGCCCTGACCATGAGCGCGCGTGTGCTGATCGAAAAAGAGCCCAATTACACTTACGTATCGGCGCGGTTACTGCTCGATAACCTGCGCCGCGAAGCCCTGAGTTTTCTTGGCCACAGACCTCAGGAAGCCACCCACGACGAAATGGCGGCTTTGTATCCCCAATACTTCAAAAACTACCTGCAGCGCGCCGCCGAGCTGGAGCTGCTCGATGCGCGCCTGGTCAACGAGTATGACCTCGATGTGCTGGGCGCAGCGCTCGAGCCCGAACGTGACCACCAGTTCACATACCTGGGGCTGCAAACACTATACGACCGCTATTTCATTCACAGCGAACAAACGCGTTTCGAGTTGCCGCAGGCTTTTTTCATGCGTGTCGCCATGGGGCTCGCCATCAATGAGATCGAGCGCGAGCGCCGCACCATTGAGTTCTATCACCTGTTGTCGTCATTCGACTTCATGAGCTCGACGCCCACGCTGTTCAACTCCGGCACGCTGCGCCCGCAATTGTCGTCGTGCTATCTCACGACCGTGCCGGACGACCTGCACGGTATCTTCGAGTCTATTCAGGACGACGCTATGTTGTCGAAGTTTGCCGGCGGGCTCGGCAACGACTGGACGCGCGTGCGCGCCATGGGTTCGCACATCAAGGGCACGAACGGCAAGTCACAAGGCATTGTTCCGTTTTTAAAGGTCGCTAACGACACGGCCGTCGCCGTCAATCAGGGCGGCAAGCGCAAAGGCGCGATGTGCGCCTACCTCGAGACCTGGCATCTGGACATCGAGGAGTTTCTCGAGCTGCGCAAGAACACCGGCGACGATCGCCGCCGCACGCATGACATGAACAGCGCCAACTGGATTCCGGACTTGTTCATGAAGCGCGTCAGTGAAGAACAGCAATGGACGCTGTTCTCGCCCAACGAGACCGGCGATCTGCACGATCTCTACGGCCAGAACTTCGAACAGCGTTACGTCGAGTACGAGGCCATGACCGAACGCGGCGAGATCAAAAACTTCAAGCGCATCAACGCCGTAGATCTGTGGCGCAAGATGCTGGGCATGTTGTACGAGACCGGTCATCCCTGGATGACTTTCAAAGACCCCTGCAATCTGCGCTCGCCGCAACAGCATGTGGGTGTCGTGCACTCATCCAATCTGTGTACCGAGATCACACTCAACACCTCCGATGAGGAAATCGCGGTGTGCAACCTCGGCAGCGTGAACCTCGCCGCGCACGTGAACGAGAACGGCATCGATCTCGACAAGCTCTCGCGCACGGTCGGCACGGCCATGCGCATGCTGGATAACGTGATCGATTACAACTACTACAGCGTCAACAAAGCGCGTAATTCCAACCTGCGCCACCGCCCGGTGGGGCTGGGCATGATGGGTTTTCAGGACGCGCTCTACAAAGTGCGAATCAACTATGCCAGCGAAGAAGCCGTGGACTTCGCCGATCGCTCGATGGAAGCCATCAGTTACTACGCCATCAAGGCCTCCACCGACCTCGCGGAAGAACGTGGACCTTATTCCTCGTTCGACGGCTCACTGTGGAGTCAGGGCGTGCTGCCCATCGATTCCATCGATCTTCTCGAACGCAGCCGCGGCGGTTTTCTGCAACTCAACCGCAGCAAGGATATGGACTGGGACAGCCTGCGCGATCGCGTACGCACCACCGGCATGCGTAACTCCAACACCATGGCGATCGCGCCGACCGCGACTATCTCCAACATCTGTGGCGTAACCCAGAGCATCGAACCGACGTATCAAAACCTGTTTGTGAAGTCCAATCTGTCGGGGGAATTCACGGTGGTGAATCCGTATCTCGTGGACGACCTGAAGAAACGCGAGCTGTGGGACGAAGTGATGGTCAACGACCTCAAATATTACGACGGCAGCACGCAGCCCATCGACCGCATCCCGGCCGATCTCAAATCGCTCTACGCCACGGCCTTCGAGGTCGATCCGCGATGGCTGGTCGAGGCCGCAGCACGTCGCCAGAAGTGGATCGACCAGGGCCAGTCGCTGAATCTGTACATGGCCGGGCCGTCGGGCCAGAAGATGGACAACTTATACAAGCTCGCCTGGGTGCGTGGCCTGAAAACGACCTACTACCTGCGTTCACTCGGCGCCACGCACGTGGAGAAGAGCACCATGCAGGGTCGTGAAAACAAGCTCAACGCGGTCAAGACCGGCAATGAGGCCTTTGATGCCAAGGTGTGCTCGATATTAGATCCCGGCTGCGAGGCTTGTCAGTAATGGCAGAGGTGAAGACAAAACGCGAAGTCGAATCTTGGAGGGAGGCAACCAGCGTCCTAACGGGCGCGCTACTGCGTGGGGCGGCGCAAGCCGCCCCCTGTTTTGAACGGATAACAAGAGGACAGTGACGATGCTGAATTGGGATGATCCCCTGGCCGCTGCGGCGCACCGCGAAACAGCAGAACCCGTCATCGCCGATATTGCGGCGGACACAGGTCAGTTCGCGGTTGCGGAGCTCGCGCAGGCAACGCCACCGGCACAGGACAGTCAGGGCGCCACCGGGCTGGAGGATCTGGAGATGGGTGCGGCGCGTATCCGCGTGGATGACAAACGTATCATCAATTGCCGCGCCGATCTGAATCAGCTCGTGCCGTTCAAATATGACTGGGCCTGGCAAAAGTATCTGGACGCCTGCGCAAACCACTGGATGCCGCAGGAAATAAACATGACCGCCGATATCGCGCTATGGAAAGACCCCAACGGCCTGACTGAGGACGAGCGCACGGTCGTCAAACGCAATCTCGGATTCTTCTCTACAGCCGACTCGCTGGTTGCCAATAACCTGGTGCTGGCCGTCTACCGGCACATTACCAATCCCGAGTGCCGCCAGTATCTGCTGCGCCAGGCCTTTGAAGAGGCCTTGCACACACACGCATACCAATACTGCATCGAGTCATTGGGCCTCGACGAGGGCGAGGTCTTCAACATGTATCGCGAGATTCCGACCGTGGCGCGCAAGGCCGAGTGGGCGCTGCCCTACACCCATAGCCTGGGCGATCCGAAATTTCACACCGGCACACCCGAAGCCGACCAGCGCCTGCTGCGCGATCTGATTGCTTTTTACGTTGTGTTCGAGGGCATCTTTTTCTACGTCGGCTTTGTGCAGATCCTGTCCATGGGGCGGCGCAACAAACTCACCGGCGTGGCCGAGCAGTTCCAGTACATCCTGCGCGATGAGTCCATGCACATGAACTTCGGCATCGACGTGATCAATCAGATCAAGATCGAAAACCCGACGCTCTGGTCCGAATCCTTCCGGCGCGAAGTCATCGAGATCATCCGTGAAGCCGTCGAGTTGGAAACGCAGTACGCGCACGACACCATGCCAGGCGGCATCCTGGGTCTGAACGCGCCCATGTTCGGCGAGTATCTGCAGTTCATCGCCAACCGTCGTTGCGCGCAAATCGGGCTGCCCGAGCAATACAGCAATGTGAGCAACCCGTTTCCGTGGATGTCCGAAATCCTGGATCTCAAAAAAGAAAAGAACTTTTTCGAAACCCGCGTGACAGAGTATCAAACGGGCGGTGTCCTGAGCTGGGCCTAAACGCGGTAGAGCACAACCGGACAGGAGAAGAGGAGATACTACTATGCGATGTGATCACTGCCGTAGCCACATGGAAAACACGCGTTCAGAACAGGGGCCCAGCAGTCAGCAGCAATGGTACAAATGCCCCGTCTGCAGCCGCACATCATTGTTCTCGCAGCCGCGGCACGCCGCGACCGGGCCGGTAGACGAGCGTGACGACGTCTTCTTGTCCAATGCTTCGGCGCTACAGATGCCCTGAGGAGAATCCGCGGTTTTTTGCATCGGAGGTCGACATTATGAGCATACGTGATTGCATAAATTTGATGATGGCCTCTCTTGTGGTTTTGTCGCTCGCCGGCTGCACAGGCGGACGCACCCAGGAGAGCTTTGGCGAGTATGTAGACAGCGCAGCCTTGGGCACCAAGATCCGTACGGCAATCATCAAGGACCCATTGCTCAAGCTTTCGCAAATCGACGTCAAAACCTTCAAGAGCACCGTGCAATTAAGTGGTTTCGTAGATTCACAGGAAGCCGCCGACCGTGCGGTGCAAATTGCACGCACGACCAAGGGTGTCAAGCAGGTTCAGAACAGCCTGATCGTGAAAGAGTAAGCACAATTTCGCCTTGCAGGAAACCGCGCCACTCGTGCAGCGCCGAACTCATCCGCCAGCAGTCGCTTGTCCACTGATCTCGACAGCGCAAACATTTTTTCATCGCGGTGCGGTGGCCGCTCCACACACCAACCTTGGCCGCTAAGAAAAGACCCGGCGCCGGGCAACCGGTTGTTGAGGCGCGCGAGCTACGCAAGCGCTTCGGCGAGCTCGAGGTTGTCCGCGGCATCTCCTTCAGCATTCAGCCGGGCCAGTGTTTCGGCTTCCTGGGGCCCAACGGCGCCGGCAAAACGACCACATTGCGAATGATTCTCGGGCTCGCCCATCCCAGCGCTGGCGCCCTCGAAGTTTTCGGACAAGCCATGCCGGCAAAGGGCCGCGACGTGCGCGGACGCATCGGTGTGATGCCCCAACTCGACAACCTGGATCCCGACTTCACGGTTGCCGAAAATCTGCGGGTGTACGGCGGCTACTTCGGCATCCCCGGCCGCGAGCTCGACGAGCGTATCACGGCGTTACTCGACTTCGTGACCTTGCGCGAAAAGGCAAATGCGCGAGTGCAGACGTTGTCCGGCGGCATGCAACGGCGCCTCACGTTTGCGCGCGCGCTGATCAACAGTCCCGAGCTGATCGTGCTCGACGAACCGACTACCGGGCTCGACCCGCAAGCGCGCCACATGATCTGGTCGCGCTTGCGTGAACTGACTCGCCAGCACAAGACCCTGCTGCTGACGACGCACTATATGGAAGAGGCAGAGCGCCTCTGCGACGAGCTCGTGATTATGGAACACGGCGAAATCCTCGACCGCGACGCCCCGTACCGGATGACCCGCAAACACATCGAATCCCACGTATTCGAGCTGCGCGGCGACCACGGCGAGTTCGAACGACTCGTCGACTGGGAAAAGGATTGCCGCCTCGAACACATCGGCGACACACTCTATTGCTACACGAACAACGCCGGCGCGATACTCAAGCGCGTAGAGAAGAGCGAGGAGCTGAATTACATACACCGGCCGAGCAACCTCGAAGACGTGTTCCTCAAGCTCACAGGGCGCGAGCTGCGTGACTAACTGGTGACCGCCTGCCTGCGAAAACGCGCAGGGTGCAATAGCGAGGCGTATTGCACCCAACTGCCATCGAGCCGCGTCCCGGCGCAATACGCTGGCGCTATTGCGCCCTACGGTGGGACCGGCAGCTCCCTCTCGAACCTTTGCGTTGCTGCGTCTGCGCGCCTGTGCGTTGAATTCTTCCTTGCGACACTGGAGGAAACGAGCCCGAAGGCGCGTGGCCCGGTTGGTTTTTGGACATGACATCCACCAACTACGATCTCAGTCTTCCCCGCCTGCGGGCCACCGCGTTTCCGGTGTGGCGACGTAACGTGCTCGTGTGGCGCAAACTGATGATTCCTTCGCTGCTGACCAACTTCGGCGAACCGGCACTTTATCTGTTCGGCATCGGTTTTGGCCTCGGGCCTTACATTGGCCGCATGGCGGAGCTGCCCTATCTGACCTTTTTGGCCTCGGGGCTCGTCGCCTCCTCGGTCATGACGACAGTAACTTTCGAGGGAACGTATTCGGTGTTTACGCGCATGGTGCCGCAAAACACCTACGACGCGATCCTGACGACGCCATTGGAGGTCGAGGACGTGCTTGCCGGGGAGATGCTGTGGTGCGCCACCAAGGGCCTCGTCAGCAGCGCCGCGATCCTGGTGGTCGCCATGCTGCTGGGTGCGGTCAGCGGTTGGCACGCACTACTCGCGCTGCCAGTGGCCTTTGTCACAGGTCTGAGTTTCGCGGGTCTGGCGCTGACTGTGACCTCGTTGTCGCCAAGCTACGAGTTTTTCCTGTACTACTTCACGCTCGGCATCACGCCGATGTTCATTCTTTGCGGCGTGTTTTACCCGGTTTCCGCTTTGCCGGCACTCATGCAATCACTCGTGCAATTGCTGCCGCTCACGCACGCCATCGCGCTCATCCGCCCACTGGTAGCCGGCACCGAGATCAGCAACGTGACAACACATCTGTTGGTGTTACTGACGTACGCCGCGGCCGGGCTTTACACCGCAGTCGTGCTCACGCGCAGGCGTCTGATCCTGTGAACCCAGTTCGCCAAAGCGATCGCAGTAGGCAATAATACAACCGTGACAAACGCCAGAACTAAACTCGACGTCAAGGTTTTCTCCGACTACATCTGCCCTTTCTGCTACATCGGCAGCGAACGCCTGTTCAGGCTCTCGGACGAATTCGATCTTCTGGTCGACTGGCTCTATTTCGAGATACACCCCGACACGCCCACTGAAGGCATGCCTGTGGACAGGCTTGGATACATGCCCGAACACTGGCAGCGCCTGATGGCGTCGTTGCAAACGATGGCGATCGAAGAAGGCATCACTATCGCAGAGCGCACCTTCACCACCAACTCTCACAAAGCCATGTTG
>JBPCXK010000542.1:0-4067 GCA_051008635.1 Gammaproteobacteria bacterium | reverse complement strand
GACGGCGATGATCAGGTCGTCCCGGTTGCCGACGTAGTGACGCAATATGGTCCGGCCCATATCGGCTTCTTCCGAAATGCGCTCCAACGACGCGCCCTGCATCCCATACTTCACGATGCAACGTTGGAATGCGTCGAGTATTTCCCCGGTTCTTTGTGTCTTCAGGCTTGGTCTGGGCATTGGTTGTTTGTTCTATCGACCCGCGTCCGGGCATCCAATCTCGTCCAGAACCTTCATTGCATAGCGAATCGACTGCCTCACGACACGGCCTGGATGAGAAGTCTGATCCAGCTTTTCTACGAACTTCGTATCCAGATACTTGTTTGCCAGGCGGCCCAAGTTGCTGCCACGGATCAGGTTCATCACACCAACATCTGATCTGGCTTCTTTCGCGAGCATTCGCGCCAGCACATCACCCCCACCCTGAAACAGCGGTCCGCCCCCGGCTTGGGCTTGACCTAAACCAGAGAAAAATAGACCGCGATATTTGGGCGCCATCATCCCCAGGAACAGGACCGGCAGCCCCTCTTCCCAATCCAGCAGACCGTCCTCGTATTTGAGCATTGGGAACGAGACGTTGCAGCCTACTGCAAAAATGATCAAATCAAGCGCCTCTCGTGATCCATCCACAAACTCGACCGTGTCGTCATCATAACGTTTGATCTCTGATCGTACGGCGACTCTCCCGTGTTGAATTTGATAAAGAAGCTGGCTGTTGATTGTCGGGTGCCTGTCGAGGATGCGATGCGTGGGTTTTGGCAAACCGTGGCGCGAAAGATTTCCAAAGCTCAGCCAACAGATCAATCGTAGCGCAAGCCGGTCGAACCAACGCCCGAGCCTGCCCTCACCCCCCAGATCCGAAAGCGGAATCCCGGCGAAGGTCTTGGGGATAAAATGTTTGCCACTGCGCATGCTGATCGCCGTGGCCACCGCGATACGCGATGAATCCACTGCGATATCACAACCGGTGTTGCCCGCGCCTACCACCAGGACACGCTTGCCGGCAAGGTCGCGCGCGTTTTGGTATTCGGTGGCATATCGCACCTCGCCGGCAAACCGGCCAGGGTAAGCGGGTTTTTTTGGAGAGCTCATGCCGGAAAGATGCCCGTTGGCGACAACCACAGTGGCATAACGCCGGGGAGTTTCACCCTCGATCTCCACCAACCATTCGCCTGAGGTGTGGTAGTCATCGGCTGGCCGCACACGGTTGACAACGGAATTCAACTGAACGTACTCCGTCACCCCAACATGATCGGCATAACTCTGCAAATAGCGCTGCATCTGCGCCCTGCCCGGAAAATCCGGATAGCAATCGGGCATCGGGAAGTCTTCGAACTGGGTTTCGAGCTTGGAGGACACCAGATGGGCGGAATCGTAAGCGCCGGTGTGCCAGAGTCCGCCGATGCCGGAGTTGGCATCGATGACGTCGAACGACTCACCCAGTTCCCTGAGCTTGCGCGCCACTGTAATGCCGGAGAATCCCGCACCGATGATGCAGTGGCGTTTTGAGAGCGTCTCGCTCATATCGATTACTCGAGTTATAACTATTCATATTGACAATTTACCGTGATATTTTCTAAACTGGACTGAAATTTGTCAAGTTGAAAATATACGAGGTTCGAAAAGGATGCGCCCATCAATCCGCTCAGCCGGTGATCGTGGACCCGATTGATGTCACCGACTGACCTTGATCGGGTTCGCTATGTCGAGGTCAACAAACTTCGCCTCGCTTATGAAAGTTTCGGCGCAGAAGACGCGCCGATGATCCTTTTGATCCACGGCCTGGCAACACAAATGCTGGCCTGGCCGACTTCTTTGTGCGAGACGATCGCCGCTGAAGGATACCGCGTCGTGCGCTTCGACAACCGGGACATCGGTCTTTCGTCGACACTTGACGAACTGGGGAAGCCGAACATTCCATGGCTGGCGCTGCAGAGCTGGTTGGGTGTCGAGCCGAACCCGCCCTACATGGTGCGTGATATGGCTGACGATGCCTTTACGCTCATGCGAGCGCTGGGCGCCGAGACCGCGCACGTCGTCGGGGCGTCCATGGGTGGCATGATCGCCCAGCACATGGGGGCGCTGCATCCTGACCGAATTCAAACGCTGACCATGATCATGTCCAGCTCGGGTGCGAAGGGATTGCCGGATACACGCAAGGACCTCCAGAAACTCATGGCCTCCCCACCGCTCGATGACGACCCGGAAGCTGCTATCCAGCACGCGCTCAGGTTTTGGCAAGCTATTGCCAGCCCGGCGTATCCGCCTGACCCATCGACACTGGAAGCTTTTGTCCGCGCATGCGCGGCGCGTTGTGCACCGGGCGGCGCCAACGAAACACGTCACCTGGCTGCAGTCATCGCCGATGGAAGCCGGGTCGACATCCTCCGCCGTATTCGTATTCCCGCTCTCGTGATCCATGGCGACGCCGATCCGTTGGTGCCGCTCGAATGTGGCGCCGACATCGCACGTCATATTCCCAACTCCAGGTTGGAGATTGTTGTGGGCATGGGTCACGACCTGCCGGTTCAACTGGTCGACCGCTTGGCCACATTGCTTGTCACTCACTTCAGCCGACCAAACGAGGATTCCAAGCAATGAAAATTCTGATTCTGGGCGGTGGCGGAGAGGTGGGTCGCCACATCGTTGTGGCCGCCGCGAAAAGCGATTCCTTTTCGCAAATCACCGTCGGTGAACGCGACACGGAGCGCGCCTATTCGGTTGCCGACGACAACAACGACAAAGTCCGTGCACTGCCGCTCGACATTGTGGATGACCCGGCCCTTGAAGCCGCGTTAGCAGATTGCGACGCAGTCGTTTCTTGTGTCGGGCCTTACTACAAGTTTGGTACCCGTGTCTTGTCGGCCGCGATCCGCGCCGGGCGACATTACATCGACGTATGTGACGACTGGGAGCCCACGCTGGACATGCTCGCGCTCGATCAACAAGCACGAGCCGCCGGCGTTTCGGCGTTGACAGGAATGGGCGCCAGCCCCGGGGTTTCCAACCTGCTTGCGGCGGCAGCGCGCGCCGCGCTGGATCGAGTGGCGGTGTTGCACACGATTTGGGGTGTCGGAGATCTCGACGGGGCGCAGGCGAAAGAGGAAGATCCGAGTTCTCACGCCGCGCTCGAGCACTGGTTGTTGCAAGCCACCGGGACCATTCGTGTGTACCAAAACGGCGCCACGACTGATGTGAAGCCACTTCAGGAACACCAGGTGATGTTCCCGGGGATCGGCGTGGTTCGTTGTCACTCGCTGGGGCATCCGGAACCGGTGACATTACCACTCACTTTCCCCGCCATCCGGGAGAGTTTGAATCTGATGAACATGCCGGAGCCTATCGTCGAAGCGTTACGCCAAACAGCGCATGAGCTCGAGACCGCCGAGCTCGACATGGTGCAAGCCGTGGCCCGTTTGGAGAAGAGACTCGGCGAAGGTGAAAGCCTGGCTGCCGCTTTTGGCGGCTTGCGCTTTTTGTACGCGGTTGTGTCAGACAGCATCAAAGGTGTGAAATACGCGCCGGAGATCTGCGCGCTGGCGGTGGGCGAAAAGGATGGTCGAACCGCACGCGCAGGCGCCTGGCTCGACGGCTATATTCCGGGTGGCACCAGCGGCTCCACTGGCCTGCCCGTTGCGGCAGCGCTGGAAATGCTGGCCAATGGTGAGATTGATCGACGGGGTGTATTCGCCCCCGAGGGCGGTGTCAATTTCGAGCGGTTTTTCCACCGTTTGGAGGGATATGCTGTTCGACCGCAAGCCTCAGCCGGCACACCATTTCTCAGAGTCGTGGTTGAAGAGAGTCTGTTGCAGCGCAGCGGCAGGCTAACGGAGGAGGAGGTATGAACTACGGCGTCATCCCGGAAGTCCCAGTACTTATCCGCGATCATGGCTGCTTAACGCCGCATTGGATACCGGATAGCACCGGATCAAGTCTGGGGTGACGGCGCCGTTGCCGGCAGTATGTTCGCACATGTCCAAATCAAGCTTAGTCTTCCTATTTTTTCTTCTAACTACCTTAGGTGCCTGCGCATCGATTGACACCGGTCCTGGCGTACTGTCATCCAA
>JBPCXK010000541.1:0-7325 GCA_051008635.1 Gammaproteobacteria bacterium | reverse complement strand
GTTCAGCAGCGTGGACTTTCCGGAGCCCGACGGGCCCTGCACGGCGACGAACTCGCCCTTGTCGACCCGTACGTCGACCTCGTTGAGGGCGTGGATGACGTTTTGCCCGATGTGGTAGGTCTTGGTTATCTTTTCGAGGCGGATCATCGTTTCAAAAACTCGTCGTGCCCGAATCCGCAAAAGCGGTCATGTGGCGTTGCTCGACCAGTACTGGACCCCGGATAAGTGCTGACGCACTTTGCGGGGTGACGTGGCTCTTATGGGCTCGAGTCGGGCAAAAATTCCGTCTCTCCGCCAAACCGGCAGCCGCGCGTCACCCCGGACCTGGTCCGCAGGGTAACCGGTATCCAGCGACGCTGTTCTCGAAAGTTAGTCAATAAACGGCCACAGCAGTTTCCGGCTGGTCTTGTCCATGTGCCGCGGATCCTTCATATGAAACAGGTTTCCCGCGACGTCCTTCAAGATTAACCCATCGTGAGGCGTGCGCCGAGGCCATTCGTCCAGTCGCGTCTGAAAAACGTACGGGCCCTGCCGCGTATGCACCTTCCAGTTGCGTATTTCGAACTCGGTGTCGATGGCTTTGACATTTTCGACCTCGAGCACAAAAGACGTCTCCGCCAGACTGCGTTCGACCGCCGCGCGCGGCGCGGCGTCGAACGTCGTCAGGTCTTCGATGAGCGCGACCTCCTCGCCGTCGCCATCGCGCAGGGACACGAAGCGGCCGGGTTCGCTCCACGGAAAACACGGTTGGGCGCGAACTGGCGTGGCTTCGCCCGTACCGCTCTTGACCATGAGACGGCCGTCCTGCGTTTCGGTGATGTTGACTGCTGTCATGTTCTTGCTCCTGTCAAACTGCATACATCTCGTGTAACTCGCGCTGTAGTTCATGCAAGCGCCGGTAAACGCCGCCGTCCTTGCGCAGCAATTCCGCATGCGTGCCTACTTCCTCGATTCGCCCGTCGTCGAGCACCAGCAGACGCGATGCGCGCCGCAGAGTAGACAAGCGATGCGCGACAGCGAATACCGTGCGGCCCTGAATCAGGCGCTCCAGCGCCTCCTGAATCTTGCGCTCCGTTTCGGTATCGACGCTGCTGGTGGCCTCGTCGAGGATCAGGATTCGCGGATTGTTCAGCACTGCGCGCGCAATCGATACGCGTTGACGCTCACCACCCGACAGTGTGTGCCCGCGTTCGCCGACCACAGTGTCATAACCATGCGGCAGCTGACAGATGAAGTCGTGCGCATTGGCGGCCCGTGCGGCTTCGATGATTTCTTCCAGGTCTGCTTCCGGCGCAGCGTAGCGAATATTGCTCAGCACGCTGCCGTGAAACAGATGCGGGTCCTGCAGCACCATGCCGAGCTGCCGCCGGTAGTGGCCGGTGTCGAGGCGCCGGATGTCTATGCCGTCGACCGAGATGCGGCCGCTGGATGGTTCGTAGAAACGCGCAATCAGATTGGTGACTGTGGTCTTGCCCGACCCTGATTTGCCGACCAGGCCTATCATCTCGCCGGGCGCGACATCGAAAGACACGCCTTTCAACACCTGCCGAATGCCGTCATAGGCAAACGTCACGTTCTCGAAGGTCACGCCCCCGCTCACGGGTTCGAGTTTCACGGGTCTGACGACGTCGCGAATCTCGGGCTCGGTATCTAAAACCTCGAATATGCGCATGGCCGAGCTGGTCGCGCGGTTCATCATGCGCGTCATCATGCCAATGGCCTCTATGGGATTCATGAACATGCCCATGTAGAGCAAAAACGCAACGAACGTGCCGAACGACAGTTGCGTGCCCGCGGCCTCCGGGCCGCCGAGCAAACGTGGCAGAGCAAACGCCCACACGCCGATGGCCATGGCGTGCAGGCCGAGAATCACGGCTGGCCAGAATCGCGTCCACACGGTGTGCAAGCTGTTGAACTCCACCAGCGCGTTGTCGTTACGCTCGTTGAAGCGATTCACCTCGCGCTGCTCCTGATTGAATGCCTTGACAACGCGCATGCCCGGCACGGTGTCGGAGATCACCTCGGTAAGTCCCGACCATTTGCGCCAGGCGCGCAGAAACAGACGCTTGAGGGTCCTGCTATGCACCATGAATGAGAAAATCAGCAGCGGCACCGGCAGCACCATCACCAGACCCAGCCGCCAGTCGAGCGCCAGCAACACCGCGCTGAGCCCGACCAGCATGAGAATCGATAGCGAAACTTCCACGATGCCGAAGGCGACGAAGTCCCACAGCCGGTCAGTGTCATGACTCACGCGGCTGATAATGCTGCCGGTTTGTTTGCGCGAATAGAAACTCAGGGACAGCGTTTGCAGGTGCTCGTAAAGCTCGCGTCGCAAGTCGCGGGCGATGAACTCGCCGACCGTGGACATCAGACGCAACCGCAGCCAGTGACAGGCATCGCGCGCCAGATAAGTTAGCGCGAGACCGCCGATCACAATCCAGCCGAGAGTCATGGCCTCTTCCATTGCCAACACGCCGCCGGCAAACGGTTGCACGACATCATCGATCAGATACCTGGTCAGAAACGGCGGCGCCAGACTCAACGCGGTCATCACGGCGGCCGCCATCATCCCGAGTCCGAGTTGCAGGCGGTATGGCCGGAGATAGGCCAGCAGCCGCCACAACACGGCCAGATGGTGGCCGGCGACGGCGGCCTGCGCGTCTTTGATCGCCTGAGCAACCGACGCCGCGTAAGCGGCGTCTGCCTCATGAGGATCGACATCGTAACCGGCGAGCTGCTGCTCGATTATGAACTTGATGTTCTCCATGGCGCGGCGCTGGCGGTGCGTGTAGCGCAAAACGGCCAGCGCGGGTTCGCCGGCGTCACCGAGCAAGGTAAGGACCGTGCAGCTCAAGCCCGGCCTTTCCGTGATGGCCTTGATGCGGTCACGGTCGATGCTCGTGATGACCGGCGTTCCGGCGTCGGATACAGCTTGCGCGGTGACCACGTGGCGCGGACCGAGCGCCACCCAGATCTGGCTCAACTTCATCGCCGCGTCCAGATCGGCCATCGCATAGAGTTGGACCGGATCTTCGTTCAGGCGCGCCTCGATGGCCGCACGGAGCTGAACCGGCAAAGTCGACGGCTGATCCGTATACGCTGTGATCAGCTCGGAATCGGACTGCTGCTTACGTGTTTGTGCCGACATTTTGGGATTCCTGTTCGCGATTGCTCGCGTCTCTAGCCCGCATTTCTCACCACGATGACGGCGCTGGCTTGATCTTTGATTCCACAACGCATTTTCTTCTTCTCGGAAATACGACCTGTATTCCTCGTTTCAGAAAATGCGTTGTGAAATCAAATCTCGGCGCGATCATCTCGCCCCGTGGTGAGAAATGCGGGCTAGCCCTTCACCTGCAACGCGATCCAGACCCCGACAAGAACCAGGACAGCGGCGACGATCAGAGTGGGACCAACACGCTCGCCCAACACTATCCCGGCGAGAATTACTCCTGAAACCGGTTGCAGAAACTGCACAAGGCCTAGGCGCGCGATGCCGCCTTTGCCGAGCGCCCAGTACCACATCACGTAGCCGATGATGGTGACCCCGATCGACAGGTAGAGCACCCCCAACCACGCATTGACGGAAACCTGGGAGACGGCGACGTCACTCATCACGAACGGCGCCAGCGGTAGTAAGACGACTGCAGCAAGTCCCGCCCCCCAGAACGTTGTGCAGGTGGATGGGTAGCCCGCCTGTTGCAGCCTTGCACCTGCGACGTAACCGAGGGAGGCGAACACGTTGCCGGCGAGCACTACCAGATCACCGCTGAGGCTTGCGATCTGATTACTCGACGGCTCTTTGCCAGCAATTAACACCGATTCGCCGATCATGGCGACCGCGACGCCGAGCCACCACAAGCGCCTGGGCCAGCGACGATCCCAAGCGAAGGCAATCGCAGCCGTGAAGATCGGCAGCGCGGCGAGAATGATCGAGGCGTGGTTGGCAGAGGTAAGCTGAACTCCGACGGAGAACAAGACCGGAAACCCGATGAAACCACAGCCGGCGGAGAGCGCCAGCAACAAGCGTTTATCCTTGGTATCGGGCAGGGGAAGCCTGAACGATAGCGCCAAGCCCAGTGCGACTACCCCGCCGACCACAGTCCGCAACAGCGCTACGGCCAGTGGCGGAAGATCTATTACCGCGACCTTGGTAGCGACCGGGGACGCACCCCAGATGACGACCGCAAGCAGCGCGATCAGGTAAATGAAGGCCAACGGCGGGAGCGCCCTTTCTCAGGTTTGCTGCGGAGTGTTGTGCGAAACGTGTGGGGCAGGGGATGCAATCAAACCGTTTGGCTCAGGCGCCAGTCACGACGATGGTGGTTCATAGTGATCGAGACGTTACACTGAGCAAAACGGATGCGCTGCGACACCGGTATTAAATCGGTACATAGTCAAATGTTCTTCAACAGCTACAGACGAAATCGTTCCTTTCGGGACAACCAGGTGAAGATAACCACCGCCCACAGGGACGATCGAAGAGTCTGCCGAAAAGGCTTCCCCGCTGAATCCACACGTGACGATATGTAGGTTAGCAAAGCTACATCGTCGTTGAGGATCGTAAGCGAGAAATCGCGCGCTCGCACCTCCCCCAACTCACCGCCGGCTGAGAACTCTCCAAGGATCGCGGCTTTGTCGTACCGTCGCCCGCTGCGTCCGAACTCTTCGAAATCGGCGTGGAGTAAAGCGTCAAGGCGTGTTGTATTTCGCCGCGTCTCGGTGTCATGAAGCTCCTCCTCCAGCCGTCGCAAGGAACGAAATAATCGGTCATTCGCCATGTACGCAATCTTAGACCCAACCCAGTTCCTTCATTGCCCATGGCGCGTTCCAGATCTTGACCAGGCGCTTCACCTTGTTGTCCGCGTCCATCGTCAATGCGTAGACATAGTCTGTATGCGTCTCTTTTTGTGTGGGCGGTACAGGTCCACCGTCGCCGGTGTGCCTTGCATGAAATGTAGCAAAGAAAATCGCCGTTCCGGTTTTCTCGTCAAAGGATGACATGTGCAAATCGTACGTTGCGCCAGGCGCCGTGATAGTGGCGAAAGCAGCCATCCACTCGCAGTATGCTTCAATGGTGCTGATGTCTGCCAAAGGCTCGCTCTGGGCAGCAAATGAAGCGTCTTTGGCCACGTATTGTTTGCAGCCGGCCCAGCCCTCTGGTGCTTCACATGCCTCGAAAAACTTCTTGGCGTTCTCAAAAGCTTCCACAACTCCTCCTGTTGAAACGGTCCGCCGAAAGTGGGTCAGGCGGATTGTGGTGATTCCGCCCTTTGCTTTGAGAGCTGGCGTATCGAATCGATCCTTCCAACCGGCTCCATGCGTAACAATTGCAGTCGTTTTGTGTTTGTTGAGTCAGGAGCGCTCAGTAGCAAGATGACGTGATCGCCTCGTTTGGTCTTTAGCTCGAGACCTGAACCGGTAACCAGTGGAGAAACAGTAACATCTCCTCGACGATGGGGAATACCTTGAGAATAAGTGAAAGATAAGACATTGTCGGATGCAACCTTCCCGTAGATGATTTCAATTGGAACTGCCGTGAAATCTACTGCAATCCAATATCCCTCTTTTCTCGAATCCGAAACAGAGCGTAACTTTGCAACAACGCCGATCGTTGCCATTCCTTTCACAGCTTCCAGAGACTCGTGCTGGATTTGCATTGCTGGCAGCGCTCCTGAGCACAGTGCGGCCGTGATCGCGAGTGGGGTCGAAAATTTGCCCAAAACTAGGAGTCTGTCGGTCTTAGCATTCCAAGGCGGTCGTCAGGTGCAGGGCTGAAAAAATTTATTCTCCATTGTCATAAATTATCTCCTGCCCCCATAAATAGACCGATATTCCACCGACTTTTTACAGCGCAGGAGAAATTGCCTGAATCCCTGCACGTGCTTGATGATCCCAATCACCGTTTCGACCGTGGATTTGCGTTCGGCATACTGCTCCTTTCCGGCCTGGGTTTTCATCCGGTGACGCATGGTCTGCACCGCAGTCGGATCCTCGGGGGCTTCGGGGTCTGGCTGGAAACGCTCCTCTAACCCGCATATCTCACCGCGGGGCGAGATGATCGCGCAGAGATTTGAGTTCACAAGGCATTTTCTGATCGAGCGGAATACGAGCTGTATTTCCGAGCGAAGGAAATTCGTTGTGGATTCAAAGATCAAGCGAGGGCTCGTCATCGCGGTGAGAAATCCGGGCTAGGCCTGCGCCAGGAGCGCCAGGAAGTCGCCTTCCGTGATGATGCCGACGAGTTCCTCCCCGTCGACCACGGGAAGGCAACCGATCTTTTGATCCATCATCAGTGCGGCGGCCTCGGCCAGTTTCGTCTCCGGGGAGATGAGCTGGGGGTCAGTCTGCATGACTTGCTTAACCGGGAGCGTTTTGAGCGCGTTGTCGTGCGCGAACTTGCCCTGGCCGGTGGACCAGGCAAGCGCGCTGAAGAATATGTCCCGATGACTCACCACGCCGGCGACTTTGCCCTCCTCGTCGAGCGCAACCACGTGCCGGAACCTTCCCAGCTTCATCAGCTCCTCCGCCATGGAAAGCTCGTCATTGCGATTGAGGGTTTTGACGTCGCGTGTCATGACGTCACGAACCGTAAGCTCGGCCTCCAGGTGAGGCTTGTCGCCGCTGGTGCCGGCCGCAGAGCGGCGTCGCTGCGCCATCGCCTCGGTTTCTTCCCGGCGCGTACTCTCAAAATGTTCGAGCGCCCCCGCCAGGGCGCCATCGAGCTCGCCTTTGAGGCGCCCGACCTCGAGCTCCAGCGCGCGGTAGTTTGCGCAATCCGAGGTGATCGTCGGCGCGGCGCCGTCCCGCGTATAGCCATGTGCCCTCACAACGGCAACGCGGGCGACCTTTCGCCCCGATCCTCTCAACCCGATTTCGTCGATATCGAGGTGTAGATTGACGTCTTCAGCCATGTAAATGCCCTCCTTTCACATGCTGAGCAATATCTACCCCTGCGCGCAGCGATGTTTTGATGATGGTCAACAACAGGGCGTGCTAAGGGCTCTGCCAGAAATAGCTTCACATTTCTCGCCGCCCATCCATCCCGCGTGGCGGCGTTGCTTCGGCAGTTAAATAGCCGGCTATTCGCCTGCCTCGCGCCTTGCCACACCGGCGTCTAGTCGTCGAGAGATGCAAACTTATTTCTGGCAGAACCCTAACCCGGCATAGCCGGAACCAAAGAATGTGTCTCTCAACGGCGGACTTTACCACCCCTTGCCCACCGCAACGCCGGCGTGTGAGGCGCGCGGACGTGGACAAGGCTTGGAAAAGTCCGCCTTGCTTGTGCGCGACCGCCGGCTGAGAATTCTTGGTATTTTTGT
>JBPCXK010000540.1:0-2715 GCA_051008635.1 Gammaproteobacteria bacterium | reverse complement strand
GCTATTGCCATTGGTGGCGTTGGAGCAACACCACATCGACCTCATCACCGGGCAGGTGCCCGGCGGCGCGGCCAACATCCAGGACATCTATCCGTTGGCGCCGTTGCAGGAAGGGATCTTGTTCCATCACCTGCTGGGTTCGCCCGAACAAGGCGATACCTACATCATGCCGACAGTACTCACGGTTAAGAACCGTCAGCACCTGGAGCGTTTGATTGGGGCACTGAATGCAGTTGTGGCCCGGCACGACATTTTGCGCACCGCGGTGATGTGGCAGGGTTTACCGCGCGCGGTCCAGGTGGTGCTGCGCCAAGCGAAGCTGGCGGTAACCGAGCTGCAACTGGATGCGTCGCACGATGCGCTAACGCAGCTACGGGAACGCATCGCGCCCGAGCAGCTATGGATGGATCTGGGCCAAGCGCCGCTATTGCAAGTGGAGGTGGCCGCCGCGCCGGACAGTGAACAGTACTTCGTGCTGCTCTACGAGCATCACATCATCAATGACGATGTCGGTCTGGAAGTGCTGATGGAAGAGCTCGAGGCTCACCTTCACTCCGACGACCCGCAACTACCGCCGCCGGTGCCCTACCGTGAGTTTGTCGCTCACACGCTGGCGTTGGCCGACAGCGGGGAGATGGAACGGTATTTTCGCTCGCGCCTGGGCGATGTGGATGAACCGACGCTACCGTTCGGGATGACCGATATCCAGGTCGCTCCCGGCGACATTACGGAATACGTGCGCAGCCTCGATGCTGCCGTTGCCGGAAAAATCCGCAGCCACTGCCAACGCCTGGGTATCAGCGCGGCGAGTTTCTTCCATCTGGCCTGGGCGCTGGTGGTCGGACGCTGCTCTGGGCGCGATGACGTGGTGTTCGGGACCATCCTCTCCGGACGCCTGCAGGGCACGCAGGGCGCGGACCGCACGCTCGGCTTGTTTATCAACACGCTGCCCATCCGGTTGTCATTGACTGAATCGGTGCACGCATCCTTGCGCTCAGCGCACACCGAGTTATTGGCGCTGTTGAAACATGAGCAGGCTGCGCTGTCCACCGTGCAAGCGTGCACCGGCTTGGCCGGCGATGCACCGCTATTTACCAGCTTGCTGAACTATCGCAGGGATCTGTCGACGTCATGGGGACCGGAAACGGATCCGGTGGGGCATGACGGCGCATCGATTCCATTGTTCGACGATATCGTCGACCTCGGTGAGGGACACGAACGAACCAATTACCCCATCACGATAGCCGTTGACGATGGCGAAGAGGGTGGCTTCGAACTGGTCGCTCAGGTGACCAATACACTCGATCCGGAACGGCTCATCGACTATTTGCAGTGTGCGGTCACTGAAATGGTTACTGCGCTCGAAAGCGAGCCGGAACAAGAGCTTGGCCGTATCGACATACTGCCTGCGAGCGAACGCAATCGCTTACTCGTCGATTTCAATCAAACCCAGGCCGCTTATCCACAGGCCGCCTTGATTCACCAGTTGTTTGAAGCGCAAGTCGAACGAACCCCACACGCACCGGCACTTTCATTCGAGGGCGTATCACTCAGCTACCAGGAGTTGAATCGTAGGTCCAATCAGCTGGCGCATTACCTCATCGAGCGGGGTGTGAAACCGGACACCTTGGTCGGGCTTTACATGGAACGCTCGCTGGAAATGGTCGTCGGCCTGCTTGGAATATTGAAAGCCGGTGGCGCCTACGTTCCGATGGAGCCCGGTTATCCCGCCAGCCGGCTGAGCTATCAGCTGGACAATGCCAATCTGACCATCGTGTTGATGCAAGCCGAGCTGCTTGATGGCTCGGTCGTTTCCACTGACAAAGCCGTTTGCCTCGATGCGCCAGAGGTCCAGGCACGCCTGGCCACGTATCGTGACGATAACCCCAGCCACGGCGAACGGGGCATCCGATCCAATCACCTGGCCTACGTCATTTACACCTCCGGCTCTACCGGCCAACCCAAGGGGGTAATGATAGAGCACAGTGCGCTGGTCAATCGTATTGATTGGATGCAAAAGGAGTATGCGCTGTCGGCCCGGGACACCGTGCTCCAAAAGACACCTTTCAGTTTCGATGTCTCGGTGTGGGAGTTCTTGTGGCCGCTCACCCACGGCAGCCGGCTGGTCGTCGCGCAACCGGAGGGTCACAAGGACACTGACTATCTCGTCGATATCATCAAGGCCGAAGCAGTCACGGTGCTGCACTTCGTGCCGTCGATGCTACGCGCCATGCTGTCCTGCGGAAGATGGGGCGAATGCAGCTCGGTAAAGCAAGTGTTCAGCAGCGGCGAGGCGTTACCAAAAGATCTCCAAGACCAGTTTTTCGCCACCAACGCCGGCAGTGAGCTGCATAACCTATATGGCCCCACCGAAGCGGCCATTGACGTCAGCTATTGGCCATGCGCCAGCGATGACCACACTCCGGTCGTGCCTATCGGTAAGCCGATTCAAAACATTGCCTTGTACGTGACGGACGAGGCGTTGAATCCGACACCGATGGGCGTGGTGGGAGAGCTCATGATCGGTGGCGCGGGTTTGGCCCGTGGGTATTTGAACAAACCGGAACTGACCGCGGAAAAGTTCATTCGCAACCCGTTTTCCACCGAGCCGGACAGTCGCTTGTACCGAACAGGCGACCTGGTGCGCTATTTGAACGACGGTAACTTGGAATACATCGGGCGTGTCGATCATCAAGTCAAGTTGCGCGGCTTTCG
>JBPCXK010000539.1:0-3369 GCA_051008635.1 Gammaproteobacteria bacterium | reverse complement strand
CCCTGCCCCCACTCGACGGGGGTCGCGTGCTGGCCGGATTCTTACCCCAAAAGGCGGGTTATGCCTTTTCGCGCATCGAGCCGTTTGGTTTGTTTATTATCATCGAATTGCTTGCGAGCGGCCTGCTAGGCAAGATTCTGGTGCCACCGTTCATCGCCATGAGCGGATTTATAAGCCGCTTGTTTGGCCTGCATTTTTGATCTGCCAATCAGCGCTTCACGAACACGCCGTGTCGCGTGTATCATGTCGGCTGCGACGATAAGAAACTGATTTGAGTTCCGTCCCCAATCAGCATCAGCGTGTCCTGTCGGGTATGCGGCCGACAGGGCGCCTGCACCTCGGTCATCTCCACGGCGTGCTCAACAACTGGATCGAGCTACAGCACACCTATGACTGCTTTTACTTCGTCGCCGACTGGCATGCGCTGACCACGCACTACGAAGACCCGGAGATTGTCGCGGAGAACGTGTGGGACATGGTCATCGATTGGCTGGCGGCGGGCGTGAGCCCGGGCGCCGCCACTTTGTTCATACAATCGCGCATTCCCGAGCACGCGGAGCTGCATTTGTTGCTATCCATGATTACGCCGCTCGGTTGGCTGGAGCGAGTGCCGAGCTACAAGGATCAACAGGACAGACTCAGGGAACATGATCTGGCGACCTATGGTTTTCTGGGTTATCCGTTGTTGCAAAGCGCCGACATCCTCATCTACAAGGCGGGCCTCGTGCCGGTGGGCGAGGATCAGGTTGCACACATCGAAATGACGCGCGAGGTCGCGCGACGCTTCAATCACATGTACGGCCGAGAGCCCGGGTTCGCGGACAAGGCGGAAAAGGCCATTACCAAAATGGGCAAGAAAAACGCCAAGCTGTACCGTGAGCTGCGCAACCGCTATCAGGAGCGCGGCGATCACGAAGCGTTGGAAGTGGGACACGCCCTGTTGGAATCGCAAAAGAATATTTCGATTGGGGATCGTGAACGCCTGTTTGGTTACCTGGAGGGTGCAGGCAAGATCATCTTGCCCGAGCCGCAAGCGATGCTGACCGGTGCGCCGAAGATGCCCGGGCTCGACGGACAGAAGATGTCCAAATCTTACGACAACACCATTGCATTGCGCGAAGACCCTGCGATCGTCGAGAAAAAACTGCGCACCATGCCCACTGATCCGGCGCGCGTGCGGCGCAACGATCCTGGCGACCCGGCCAAGTGTCCCGTATGGCCTCTGCACGAGGTGTACTCTGACGACGAAACCAGACAGTGGGTGCAGGAAGGCTGCCGCACGGCCGGCATCGGTTGCCTGGACTGCAAGCAAAAGGTCGTCGACAAGGTGGCGGCCGAGCTCGAACCCATTCGCGAACGCGCACAGGAATATGTTGAAGACCCCTCGGCAGTGCGCGCGATTATTGCCGAAGGCTGCGAGGTGGCGCGCGACGCCGCGCGCGAGACACAGGATGACGTGCGCAAGGCCATGGGGCTGGCTTACAAATGACCAACGAGCCTCACGGTCCCCACGAAGGACAGCAGGAAGAAATGCCCTTCGCGATGGTGCACGGGGAGCCGCTCACCACGCCGCCGACCGATCTCTACATCCCGCCAGAGGCCCTCGAGGTGTTTCTGGAGGCGTTCGAGGGCCCGCTGGATTTGCTGCTCTACCTGATCAAGCGCCAGAACCTCGACATACTCGACATTCCCATTGCGGAGATCACCCGACAGTACATGGAATACATCGAGATGATGCAGGAGCTGCGCCTCGAGCTGGCCGCCGAATACCTGGTGATGGCTGCGATGCTCGCGGAGATCAAATCGCGCATGTTGCTTCCGCAGCCGGTTGAAGACGAGGAAGAGGCAGATCCGCGCGCCGAGCTGGTACGCCGTTTGGTGGAGTACGAACGCTTCAAAGCAGCCGCCGAGAACATGGATGCCCTGCCGCGTCTCGAACGCGATATTTTCTCTGTGCAGATCGAACCGCCCGCTCTCGACGAAAACCGACCGCAACCGCAGGTCAGCCTCAAAGAGCTGTTGCTCGCGTTTCGCGACGTGATGAACCGTGCCGAGATGTTTGCCCATCATCATATCCAGCGAGAGCCGTTGTCGGTGCGCGAGCGCATGTCCCTGATCGTCAGCGCGCTCGGTGATGGTCAGGAGTTTAAGGAATTCGCAAAGTTGTTCACCCCGGAGGAAGGCCGCGTCGGCGTCATCGTAACCTTTCTTGCGATACTCGAGCTGATCAAAGAGCACATCGTCGACCTTGTACAATCCGAGCCGTTTGCGCCGATTTATCTGCGTTCCGCTTCGGGTTCGGCGGTGGTGGCATAGTGGATATTCACAAGCTCAAGACCATCATCGAGGCCGCGCTATTGGCCGCCGGCCGTCCGCTGGGCCTCGACCAGTTGGAGAGGCTCTTTCCCGAAGAGCAGGGGCGCCCGGCGAGGTCCGTCATACGCCAGGCGTTGGATTTGCTGCACGCCGAGTGCGCCGACCGCGGCTTCGAGCTCAAGCACGTCGCGAGCGGCTACCGTTATCAGGTCAGGGCGGATCTGAAGCATTGGATGGCGCGGTTGTGGGAGGAAAGGCCGCCGCGTTACTCGCGCGCTTTGCTGGAAACTCTGGCGCTGATCGCTTACCGCCAACCCATTACCCGCGGCGAGATCGAGGAGGTACGCGGCGTCAGCGTCAGCAGCAGTATCATCAAAACGCTGTTGGAGCGGGACTGGATTCGCGTGCTTGGCCATCGTGATGTGCCAGGTCGCCCTGCGATGTACGGCAGCACGCGCGAGTTTCTCAACTACTTCAACCTGAAATCACTGGACGAGCTTCCGCCGCTGGCAGAGCTCGTTAACCTGGACAAGGTGCATCCGCAGCTGGAGCTTGAGACACCGCCAGTGGCCGAGACGGGGGAGCGCGGTGACGTACCGGACCGTGCCGGGGACGACATCGGCGTCAGCGAGGGCAGGGACGATGCAGCGTCCAGGGCCACCGACGCCCGGAATGAAAGCGAACCGGAGATCTCCCTGCCCGTTGCCGGGCAGCGGCACTGATCCGCGAAAACAAGTTAAGGGCTGTGCCAGAAATAACTTCACATTTCTTAGGCCTATCCATCCCGCGTGGCGGCGTTGCTTCGGCAGTCAAATAGCCGGCTATTCGCCTGACTCGCGCCTTGCCACACGGGCTAGGCCTAAGAAATGCAAATTTTTTGCTGGCAGAACCTAACCCGGCCTAGCCGGAACCAAAGATGTGCCTCTTCAACGGCGGACTTTACCACCCCTTGCCCACCGCAACGCCGGCGTGTGAGGCGCGCGGCCGTGGACAAGGCGTGGAAAAGTCCGCCTCACCCCGGCGTGACCGCCGGTCGAGAAATTCCTGGTATTT
>JBPCXK010000538.1:0-4735 GCA_051008635.1 Gammaproteobacteria bacterium | reverse complement strand
GCTCCGCTCTAGCTTGCGCCCACTGCAGAGGCGGCGCCATTGCGATTGATGACAAGGTCGCGATCAAACGCGCCAATGACATGTTCGTCGAAATGAGCATTCTCCGAACCTTGGATCTCATGGTCTTATCGACGCCTAAATGGAAAAGGGTCAGGCTCGATCAATTTATCTCGCCAAGGCGCACAAGGCGGCGTTGTCGTGAAAGCCCAGCACAACTGCACGAACTTGTGTACGAAGAGCCGTACAGCGAGTGTAGCGGATTTAACCTGGCTGCCCGCTCACAACCGACGAAGGGTTGCCGCTGTGTGGACAGCCGCAAGCAGGGCAACGGCAAGAAAAAGGGCGAAGGCAATCGCAAGAACGGAAATCGGTATCTGGCCTGGGCGTATATCGAGGCGGCCAACTTCGCCGTCGGCCACAACGCCAAAGCCAAGCGCTTCTATGCGCGCAAGAAAGCCAAGACCAACAACATTGTGGTCCACAAGGCGTTGGCGCACAAGCTGGCCAGGGCGGGCTAGCAGGTGTCAAAGGATTAACACTGGCGCGCCGCCAGTCAGCACGATAATGTGGACATCAGCAGATAACCATTTAGTACCTTACCGGTGAAATCTTGGGCAAAGACCAAGAATTTCTCGTCCGGCGATCGCGCCGGGGTGAGGCGGACTTTTCCACGCCTTGTCCACGGCCGCGCGCCTCAAACGCCGGCGTTGCGGTGGGCAAGGGGTGGTAAAGTCCGCCGTTGAGGGGGCACAAGTTTGGTTCCGGCTATGCCGGGTTGGGGAGCTTACGTGGGTGCAGACCGTTGCTCGATCGATAAAGTCGTCCGCTCGCTGAAAGACGAAAACGTTACGGTCGCGCACGTCGGTATCTTCGACATGGACGGCGTCTTCCGTGAGCGCCGTTTGCCACTGGATGAAGTCTCGTCCACTTTCGATGACGGCGGCACGTTCGTCAACGTGCTTCATCAATGGGATACGGCTGACACGGTCTATGGCCCGGGACCGTTTGTCGGCGAATCCGTTGCCGTCGATTCGGAATCGGTGCGCCCTTATCCGTTCGAGCCCGATGCGGCGCTGCTCATTGCCGATTACACGGGACCGTCAGCGAGCACCTCGCCGCGGGAGTTACTGAAACGGCAAATCGCCAAAGCCGCTCAGATGGGCTTCGATGTCCGCAGCGCATTCGAGTTCGAATTCATCGTTCTCGATGAGACCGCGGCGTCCCTGCGCGAAAAGGGCTTCGAGAATCTCAACACGTTTGCCGCGGATAATCGCTGCTGGTCCGGTCAGAGCGCGGCGATCTACAGCGACTTTGTTCGTGACCTGAATGCGGTCATGAGTACGGCCAACATCCCCCTGGCCGGTCTCGGGCTCGAGCTCGGGCCCGGATGCTTTGAAGCA
Source organism: Gammaproteobacteria bacterium (assembly GCA_051008635.1). Classification (GTDB taxonomy): domain Bacteria; phylum Pseudomonadota; class Gammaproteobacteria; order JBPCXK01; family JBPCXK01; genus JBPCXK01. Next base: position 3,335 of record JBPCXK010000538.1, on the reverse strand, counting down.
ACACTGAAGGCCGGACCTCCTCTAAAATCGGCAGACGATGCGGCGTTTTTCAAGCTTTTTACCAAGGCCTTCTGCCGGCGCCGGGATCTCACGGCTTCCTTCATGGCCAAGCTCTCCGTTGACTTCCCCGGATTATCCGGACACCTGCATCTCTCACTGCGCGACAAGCAGTCGGACAGGAACGCGTTTTACGACGGCACGGCGACAAGTCACATGAGCACGACCATGCAATCGTTTATCGCCGGCCTCGTTACGCTCACACCCGAAGCGCTCGCGCTGTGCGCACATACGGCCAACGCCTACCGGCGTCTGGTGCCGGGCAACTGGGCGCCGCGCACTGCGACCTGGGCCGTGCAAAACTACGCGGCGGCCGTTCGCGCGGTCCCGGAGCCGCAAGCCAGGTGCAGGCTGGAATTCCGTCTGCCCGCCGCCGATACCAATCCCTATCTCACGTTGGCAATGACGCTCGGCGTCGGGCTGTGGGGGATCGAACACAGCACCGCGCTCCCAGCGCCCATCGCAGGCGGTGGACCCGCGGAAACACCAGAGGACACAGCGCCGCTTCCGCATGATCTGCGCGAAGCGGCTGAGCGCCTGCGCGCCAGCGAAAGCATGCGAGCCATTCTCGGTGACGAATTCATCGACCACTTCGTCGCCTCCAGGCGCTGGGAAGAGGCCCAGGTCCACCAGCAGGTCAGCGCGTTTGAGAGGGCGCGATACATTGAAACCGTTTGAAGCGAGCAGTGACAAGGAAACACACTCATGAGGAGGATGGCGTGACTGATCTGGAGACCTACCTATCGCGGCCCGCACGCGCGGAACGGGTCCGGCAAGTGCGGGCGAAGATCGACGAGCTCAATATCGATTACATCTACTATCAGTACATTTCAGTCACCGGCCGCATCATGGGCAAGGCCGTGCCAACGCGGCACTGGGAGTCGGTCGCGGCCGAGGGCATGCAGACGTGGTACGGCGGTGTGGCCAATGTGTTCGCCGACCGGCAGGGCAACTTGATAGGCTTTCCGCCCAACGCATCGGAGCTTCTGGGCGTTCCCGATCCCGAAACCTTTTGTCAGCTCCCGTGGAACAAACGCATCGCGCGCGTATTCTGCACCGTGTTCCGAAACCGGGAGGAAGCTGAAAACCCCGCGGCATTCCTGGACATGGACTGCCGCGGCAACCTGCGTCGCATCCATGAGCAATTTCAGGCTGATCACAACGGCCTTCACATGCGCGTGGGCTGCGAGCCGGAGATGCTGTGGCTCAGAGAAGGCGAAGGAACCGAGGCCTACACCGGCACGACCAAACCGTACGCCTATCACATCGCGCAGTTCGAAGAGCTCTCGGATGTCTGGTTGCGCGTTTACGACTACGCCATCGCAATGGGGCTGGACATAATCCAGGGTGACCATGAGGACGCGCCTGGGCAGGTCGAGCTCAACTTCATGTATGACGACTGCCTCAAGACCGCCGATCGTTTGACGACTTATCGCCAGATCTGTTCGCAGGTCGCACGGGAATTCGATCTGATCGCCTGCTTCATGTGCAAACCCTACATGCGTATGCCGGCCAACGGTTGTCATCATAATGTCTCTCTGTGGACCGGCGGCGAGCAAACCATGGAAAAACTGGTGGAAGATCCATTGCCGGGAATGGACGATGTGTTTGCCTACACCAAGGGCGGCGCGAACCGCTTCCGCGACCCGAACGAAGTCTGGATGCCCACGCAGCTCGGCCTGTATGCCATGGGGGGCTTGATGAAACACCTCAACGCGCTGACCGCGATTGGCGCTTCGACCGTCAACTCCTACCGACGCCTGATGGATCTGGGAATGTGGGCGCCGGTGGGCGCGTCGTGGGGATTGCAGAATCGCTCTACTGCCGTGCGCGTGTCGAGCCCCGACCGCTTCGAGTTTCGCTCCGTGGATGCCATGGTGAATCCGTATCTCATGAGCGGCGCATTGTTGAAAGCGTTCGACGATGGCATCAAGAACAAACTTGACGCCGGCGAACCGGAAGAACGCAATACCGCCGAAGTGTTGGCGTCCGGCGAAAAGATGGCGCTGTTACCCATGAACCTGGGCACAGCGCTCGATGCGCTGGCGCAGGACGAGGTCGTCAAGTCCGCCCTGCCCGGCGGCATGTACGATCTTTACGAGTGGTACAAACGCGATGAGTGGAACAAGTTCAATGCGGAAGTCTCGGATTGGGATGTAAAGACTTATCTCGACTGCCTGCCTTGATCGCACAGCGCCAATGATTGAACTCACCAACGCACAGATTGCGTGCTTCAACGCCGACGGGTTCCTTATCGTTGACCGGTTGGTGGACGAGGCAACCGTCGAGCGGCTGGCGTCGCGCTTCGCGCCCATGTTTAGCGGCGAATTCGAAACCGGTGTGCTGCCGGACGAGGTCAACTGGCAGGAAGGCCGTGACTCGCCGGCGCTCACGCGCCAGATCTGCAACGGCTGGAAAGGCGATCGCACGATCACCAGTGTCGTGCTGCGCGAAGACATCGGACGCGCCTGCGCGACACTGGCGGGCTGGCCGGGCGCGAGGGTGATGGTCGACAACGTGTTGTGGAAACCACCCGGTGCGCGGCCGCTGGGGTTTCATCAGGACAACAGTTACCTGCATTGGCTCAAGCCGCAGGAGTTGTTGAGCTGCTGGATCGCGCTGGACGATACCACCGCCCCTGGCGGCACCATGGAGCTGGTGCGCGGCTCACACCGCTGGGGTGAATTCCCGCCCGCAACGCAATTCCACGGCCCCGAAGCCTATCGCAAGGAAATGGAAGCGGCGGCCGCGCAACTGGACCACGAACCGGAGATCGTGCCGGTCGAGGTTCCGCGCGGCGGCGGCTCGTTTCATCATGGCTGGACCTGGCACGGTTCCGGTTTTAACAAAGGCGATCGCCCCAGACGTTCGCTGGTCGTGCACTGCATGTCATCGCAGGCGCGCTATGTGCCCGCGCATCTCGGGCAGGGCACAGGACCGGTGTATGCGCGTTACTTCAACAGATTTGGCGACACGTCCATGGACGAGAATCAATTTCCCGTTCTGTGGACGGAGGACGGCCAACGAACGGATGGGCTGGAAGACTACATAGACACCGTCCATTAGCTGGCTGTTTGTTACGCAACGACAGGGTTGATATATTCATTTTTGGTTTGTCGGGAGGACGAAGAGCAACTACTCGATGTTCTTGACCCGTGACAGTTCTGACCATCACCTGCGACGCAGGAGGAGGAGTGATCATGCAAATGCATAAGAGAATAACCGTGGCCTCGATGGTTGCGGCCGGTGTTGTGTTGTGCGGACCGGCAGGCGCCGCC
>JBPCXK010000537.1:0-6167 GCA_051008635.1 Gammaproteobacteria bacterium | reverse complement strand
AAGCTTCAACCGTCTCTCCTTTTACCGTTGTTCCAATTGCTACCGGCTGGAACGATACTTGCCGGGTGGGATTCTCACCCACTGAGTGAGCGCACCTTTGCACGGCGCACTGAGAATTGCGGGCTAGTGGCTCTCCGACACCATGTTAATCGTGTATTTGGGAATTTCGACGATCAGATCTTCATCGGCAACCAACGCCTGGCAACTCAGACGTGAATCCGGCTCGAGCCCCCAGGCCTTGTCGAGCATGTCGTCTTCATCCTCGGTCGACTCATCCAGCGAGTCCAGACCCTCGCGTATGTAGACATGGCAAGTCGTGCAGGCACACGACTTTTCGCAGGCATGCTCGATGTCGATGCCATTGCGCAGCGCAGCGTCACACAAACTCACGCCGGCGTCGACCTCTATGACCGCACCTTGCGGACAGATTTCTTCATGTGGCAAAAAAGTGATTTGCGGCATCAGTTCGATTCGAAGGCTTCAACCCGTTGTCCGGCCATCAACTGCCGAATGTTTTTGTTCATACGGCGTTCTACGTAGAACGCGCTGGCATCTTCCAGATTCTTTATCGCCTGTTTGATCGCATCGGCATCACCGTGTTCACGGACGAGAACCAATGCCTCTTTGACGTCGAGAATGGCGACGCGTTCCTCCTCACTCAACAAGGCTTCGGCATCCGCTGCGAGCGCGGAGTCGAGAGCCTGCACGACCCGATCAGCCACGACGTGTTGCTCGCGCAAACGCCGCGCTTGCATGTCACCGTCGGCATGAGCCATCGAGTCCCTCAGCATTGCTTCGATTTCGTTGTCGCTCAAACCATAGGACGGCTTCACAACAACACCGGCGCGGACACCCGTCGTTTCTTCTTCGGCCTCGACGCCCAGCAGCCCGTCGGCGTCGACCTGAAAAGCCACTCTGATGCGCGCCGCGCCTGCCACCATTGGCGGTATACCGCGCAGTTCGAAACGCGCCAGCGAACGGCAATCGCTGACGAGATCGCGCTCGCCTTGCAGTACATGAACAGCCATCGCCGTTTGCCCGTCCCTGAACGTCGTGAACTCCTGCGCGCGTGTAACAGGGATAGTCGTGTTGCGTTTGATGAGATGCTCCACGAGCCCGCCCATGGTTTCGATACCCAGCGACAGCGGGATCACGTCCAACAGCAGCATTTCATCGTCGGGCTTGTTACCCGCCAGCACGTCCGCCTGCAAGGCGGCACCTACGGCCACTACGCGATCGGGATCGATACCGGCCAGCGGCGCGGTTCCGAAAAATTCGCCGACTTTCTCACGCACGCGCGGCACGCGCGTCGAGCCGCCGACCATCACGACTTCAGCGATGTCCTGCTTGTCCACGTCGGCGTCGCGCAGGGCGCGGCGACACGAGGCCAGCGTCTTTTTGATCAACGGATCCAGCAACGCATTCAAGCGGTCGCGCTTTAGACTCTCCGACCAAAGACTTCCATCGGCAAGCTCCAGCTCGACGTTCACGTTTTCAGCAGCTGACAAGGCTTCTTTGGCCGCGCAGGCTGCTCGCATGAGCCGCCTCATCTGGCGCGAATCTGAGGAATCAACATCGACCCGCTGCATGATCCACTCAGCAATCGCGCGGTCGAAATCGTCGCCGCCCAACGCCGTGTCGCCGCCGGTTGCCAGCACTTCGAACACGCCTTTGTTGAGACGCAGAACGGAAACGTCGAATGTGCCGCCACCGAGGTCATAAACGGCAATGACACCTTCGCGTCCTTCGTCCAGGCCATAGGCGACCGCGGCGGCCGTCGGCTCGTTGAGCAAGCGCAAAACGTTGAGCCCGGCGAGCCGCGCGGCGTCCTTGGTGGCCTGGCGCTGCGCGTCATCGAAGTAGGCGGGAACGGTTATCACAACACCACTGAGCTCTCCGCCGAGCGTGTCTTCCGCTCGTTGCCTGAGCGTCTTCAGAATCTCGCTGGAGACCTCGACGGCCGTGACCTCACCGGCGCTGGTCTTGATGCGCGGAACTGGCGAATCTGCGGCCGCGAAATCGTGCGAGTGTCGTCCCGCGAGCGTCTTCAGGTCCGCCAGGCCCCTGCCCATCAACCGCTTGACCGATGCGATAGTGTTGAGCGGATCTTCGACGGCATCGGCCTTGGCTATGTTGCCAACAATGGGTGAGCCGTCGCGCACGTAACGCACAACCGAGGGCAAGAGATGGCGCCCATCGCTGTCCGGCAACGTCTCGGCAACGCCGCTGCGCACGGCGGCGACCAAAGAGTTGGTAGTGCCTAAGTCGATGCCCGCGGCCAGGCGCCGCTCGTGAGGCAGCGTAGACATTCCGGGTTCGCCGATCTGCAGTAGAGCCATAACTCAAGTCAACACAAAGAAGTCAACGCAACGACACAGAGGCGCTAACCCGCATTTCTCACCACGATGACGGCGCTGGCTTGATCTTTGATTCCACGCCGCATTTTCTTCTTCTCGGAAATACGACCTGTATTCCTCGTTTCAGAAAATGCGTTGTGAATTCAAATCTCTGCGCGATCATCTCGCCCCGTGGTGAGAAATGCGGGCTAAGGCGCCAACACAAGGTTGATTATTCACGGCGCCAGCCTTCCACACTTGCGTCTGTGCGCCTTTGCGTCTCTGCGTTTTTCTTCGGGCGGCATCGATAGGTTCTTGAATCTAATCGAGCAATTCGTCTTCCAAAGACTCTTGCAGCCGTGCGATCTCTTGCCGCAGGCGCCTGAAGAACTGCATCTTGAGCACCACCTCGCGTGCTTCATCAAGGCGCTCGCGTGCGTAGTGCTCCGCAAAAGCGCCACTCAGGCTGGCGTGCCACTGTTGGGCTTCGTCACCGAGCTCATCCAAACGTGCGAGCGGGTCTTCCTGGCCGCGAACCTCTTCCAGCGCTTCGCGCAGCTCGAGTTGCTGCATGAGAAACTCTGGATCTGCAGTGGTGTCCATCTCTTCGTTGAACTCCACGCCACGAAGACCCAAAAGATAACGCGCGCGCAGATGCGAATCCTTGAGCGTATCGAACGCCTCGTTCACATACGCCGCACCCTGCACGGCGAGACGCCGCTCATGATCGGTAGCGTTAGCGTAACGGTCGGGGTGAAGCCGCGTTTGCAGTTCGCGGTATTGGGTCGCGAGCGCGTTCTGATCTATGCCGTAGGACTCAGGCAGACCAAACAACTCGAAATAGTTGTTCGAGAAATCAAGCATGGCGTTCGACCGGGCAACATCAAGCGCGCGAAACAGTCAGACGCTGAAGCTTTCTCCACAACCGCAACGGTCTTTTTCGTTGGGATTGTTGAAGCGAAAGCCTTCGTTCAGTCCCTCGCGCGCGAAGTCCAGCTCGGTGCCTTGCAGATAGGTCAGGCTGCGCGGATTCACCACCACCTTGACGCCCTTGTCCTCGAACACGGTATCACCGTCCTCGACTTCATCGGCGTACTCGATGACATAGGCCATGCCGGAGCAGCCGGTGGTGCGGACGCCCACGCGCAGGCCAACACCCCTGCCGCGTTTTTCCAGAAACGTCTTTACGCGGTCTGCCGCTGAGTCGCTCAGTGTGATCGCCATGTTCGGGTGAATCGCTCCTCAGGCTGATTTCTTTATCAGCTGCTCGCCGCCGGTCTTGGACTTGTAGTCGTCGATAGCCGCCTTGATGGCGTCCTCGGCCAGCACCGAGCAGTGAATCTTCACTGGCGGCAGCGCCAGCTCCTCGGCGATCTGCGTGTTCTTGATCTCACCGGCCTCGTCGAGGGACTTGCCCTTCACCCACTCGGTGAGCAGACTCGATGAGGCGATGGCCGAGCCGCAGCCGTAGGTCTTGAACTTGGCGTCTTCGATCACGCCATTGTCGCCGACCCTGATCTGCAACTTCATCACGTCGCCGCACGCCGGCGCGCCGACCATGCCGGTGCCGACTTGTGGATCGGCCTTGTCCATCGACCCCACGTTCCGCGGGCTTTCGTAATGATCCAAAACTTTGTCGCTGTATGCCATGATGTCTCTCCTGATTTCTTTATGATCTTGCCTGGGTTCCCGCGGTTTGTCGGGATCCGTGATATTCCTCAGTGCGCCACCCATTCGACGGTCTTGAGATCGATGCCTTCTTGATGCATCTCCCAAAGAGGCGAGAGCTCGCGTAACTTTTCAACCGCGCCGCGCACCAGTTTGATGGTGTAGTCGATTTCCTCGGTCGTCGTGTAACGGCCGATCGTAAAGCGTAGCGAGCTGTGCGCCAGTTCATCGTCGCGCCCCAGCGCTCGCAGCACATAGCTCGGCTCCAGACTCGCGCTGGTGCAGGCCGAGCCGCTCGACACCGCGATATCCTTGAGCGCCATGATCAGACTCTCGCCTTCGACGAAGTTGAAACTTACGTTCAGACTACCCGCGACGCGCTGTTCCAGGTCGCCGTTCAAATAAACCTCTTCCATATCATTGAGACCGTCCCAGAGCCGGTCGCGCAGCATGCGGATCCGCTCATTCTCAGTGGCCATTTCTTCCCTGGCGATCCGGAAGGCCTCGCCCATGCCGACGATCTGGTGCGTCGCCAGCGTGCCGGAACGCATGCCGCGCTCGTGTCCGCCACCATGCATCTGCGCTTCGATGCGCACACGCGGCTTGCGCCGCACGTAGAGCGCGCCGATACCCTTCGGGCCGTATATCTTGTGGCTCGTCAGACTCATCAGATCCACTTTGAGATTTTCCATGTCGATCGGCACCTTGCCCACGCTCTGCGCCGCATCGACATGAAAGATGATGCCGCGCTCGCGGGTGATCTCGCCGATGGCCGCGATGTCCTGTATCACGCCGATCTCGTTATTCACGTGCATGATGGAAACCAGCACCGTGTCGTCGCGCAAGGCTGCCTTGAATTTTTCCAGATCCAGCAAGCCGTCGCTCCGCGGATCGAGATACGTGACCTCGAACCCCTGCCGTTCGAGCTGGCGGCAGGTATCCAGCACCGCCTTGTGCTCGGTTTTCATGGTGACGACGTGCTGACCTTTCTTTTTGTAGAAATGCGCCACGCCCTTGATCGCCAGATTGTCGGACTCGGTAGCGCCGCTGGTCCAGATGATCTCTTTCGGATTCGCGTTGAGGATGGCCGCCACGTGACCGCGCGCTTCCTCGACCGCCTCCTCGGCCTGCCAGCCAAAGGAGTGACTGCGCGAGGCGGGGTTGCCGAACAAACCGGCGGGCCCCATGAACTCGGTCATCTTCGCCACCACGCGCTCGTCTACCGGCGTGGTTGCGGAATAATCTAGATAAATCGGAAGTTGCATCTGGCTAACCTCAAAATCCTCGGAATGGTTCTAACGCGGTCTTCTATTCGACGCTTATGGCGAGCGGTATGCCGGTCTCGCGGTGTTGTTGCAAAAATTTGTCTTGTCGCTGCGCTACCGCGCGCGTGGTTTCGCGCGCCACTAACTCCGCCAGGCTGATACCGGAGAGAAAATCGTGCACGCGGTCGTTGAGCTCCGCCCACAGCTCATGCGTGAGGCAGCGCTGATTGTCCTGGCAATCGACGGTGCCGCCACAAGCCGTGGAGTCCACCTTCTCGTCCACTGCCATGATCACATCGGCGATAGCGATGTCGTCCAGCTTGTGGCTGAGGCTGTAGCCGCCGCCGGGACCGCGCGTGCTGGCCACCAGACCATTACGTCTCAGCCGGGAAAAGAGCTGCTCCAAATATGAGAGCGAGATACCCTGGCGGGCAGCGATGTCCGCCAGCGCCACCGGGCCCCGGCCATCATGCAAGGCCAGATCCAGTATGGCGGTTACGGCGTAACGGCCTTTTGTTGTGAGCCTCATCCGGATTGTCCGCTGGAGTACCTGATTAAAACTATCAGGTATTATGAAGTACCTGAGCGAAATACTCCAGTATTATGGAGTACCTGAGCGATCCGCTCAAGTATTAGGCGGTTTGCGTCACGTGCAGGGGTTTTACCGCGGACGCCGCTGCGCGGCAGTGAGGATGCCGCGGAGAATCTGGACTTCTTTTTGACTCGGCCGGGCGCGCTGAAACAAGCGCCGCAAACGCCGCATCAGGTGCCTGGGATTGTTCGGATAGAGAAATTCGAGCTCGATCAGCGTTTTCTCGAGGTGTTCATAAAAGCGCTCGACATCCTCGACATCGGCCGGCCGCTCGTCGTCATCGCTCCTATCCGGGCTTTCACTGTG
>JBPCXK010000536.1:0-3103 GCA_051008635.1 Gammaproteobacteria bacterium | reverse complement strand
GCACGTGGTACCAGGGCTTGTTTCTGGGTGGGCGCGACTTTGCGACCTCTTCGTACCATTCGTCAGTACCCTGAAAATGCGGGTCGACGTCGTAGATCACACCGCGATAATCGAACAGTTTGTGGTGAACGATTTGGCCTACCGAAAATGCTGCGACTCGCATACTGAAACCTCTTGATGTGTGATCAGCGCTGAACATCTCACTAACTTGGAGCGTTAAGCGCCCTGGCAGGTTCCCCTGGCGTTTTGATCGCTGGTCTGGCCGGTAGCGATATATGCGTTCCGGTATGTCAGCCGCCTTCGCAGGTCGGCTAGCGCCGCTTCTCTCGACTGGTAGGTTTCCATAATTTTGATCCGGTGACTACCGGCGCGGTGCGTAATTCTGACGATAAATGGCTATGGCTGGTATGTTCCAGGTGACGCATTCCGACGACTGAACCATCAATGCCAAACGCTTGCGACATAAAATATAGTGGAGGGGATCAACCGCGAAGACTCTGCGCAAGCGGATGTTGCAAAACCCATGCTTATCGTCATACTTACGTTAACTTGAGTCAGGCATACCGATCCTACACCGATGCGATTAGAAGATATCAAGGTCAGCGTACCCCCGGGCATACCGGCGAACGTCACAGTGACAGCTGAAAACAAATGCGGGTTCTGCACGAATTCGAAGTGCTGTACTTACATCACACAGGAGGTCGACACACCGCGCTCGAAGTATGACTTCGAGCACTTGCTGTGGCAGGTCTCGCACGAAAACGTAAAGGCATACAAGGACGACGAGGGCTGGTACCTGCTCGTGGAGTCACGCTGCACACACTTGCAGCCCGATGGCCGCTGCGGCATCTACGAGAATCGTCCGCAAATTTGTCGCGACCACTCCAACGATTATTGCGAGTTCGATTCGCCGGCCGAAGATGGCTTCGACCACTACTTTCCCGACTACAACTCGCTGCTCAAATACTGCAAGAAACGCTTCAAGCGCTGGCAGCGCGGCTGAGCGTCGTCACTACACAACCGCTTGCGCGCCAAACCGCTGTGTTCGCGGCCGGCGTGCCGTTTTCTCCAGCCGCGTGTTTCGCATTGAAGAAGTGGAACTGGAATTCGCAAACCGCGTTGTCACGCAGTGGGAGTGCCCGCTGCCGCTTACGGCTTGAGGGCGACCTGCGAGCAATTGCTGAGGTGCAGGCGGGGTGGTTCCATGGAGAACAGGAAAGGGGCTGTGGGTTGCAGGGCGCTGAGACCCAGCAGTTCACGCGAATCGCCCGGGAAGACAGCGGCCTCTACATTGCGGATTTCGCAAGAACCGCCGATGTTAATGCTAGCCAGGCGAAAAACCGGAACCGTGCGGGTGCTGCCGTCGGCCAGGATGCCTTCGAGGTCGCGCACATACGTCGCCAGGCCCTTGGCCTCGAGCTTGGCCTTCGAAGCCTCGTTGATCACCATATAACCGGCGCCGGTATCGACCAGGAAGTCTTTGTTGCCCAGACCTTTGACCCCGACTGACACGCGGAAGGCCGAAGTGTTGGTGACTTCCATCGGAACGACGGTCGCATCCTCCATCGCCGTATCCGCGCTGTTGAAGGCAGTCACCGATAACGAAGTCAATCCGATAAGCAAAACCAGGCTGATCGTTTTCATATGTGTAAACCTTGAAGAATGCGTTAGCAGCCGGCAGGCGGCCGCCTGTCATTGGTCCCCCATACTACTGGGTTGCCGCAAACGCGCTGGTGGTTCAATCCGCAAACGGTAGGTGTTTTCGGACAAGTGGGTCATAATTGAACACGGCCAGAACACTGAGGAGTTCGGGCCGCCCAGCCGCTCGATGCGCAGGCCGCCAGCGGCGACCCAGGGGCGCACGGCCTTGGGTTCGGGGCGCAGAATAACGCCAAGGATCAACGCAAAGATAAAGGAGGAGGTTAGGTGATCAGAGCGCCATACCTTCTGCAACTGATACTCTGTCTCACCGTCTTGTACGGATCGGCGGCCAACGCTGCAGAACGTGACATTGTGCTGCTACTGGACAACGCCGCCAGCATGAAAGCCAGTGACCCTGGCGGGCTCGCGAAACAAGCGGTTGGACAACTCATTGGCTCACTGCCGCCGGACGCAAGCCTCACTATGCTGACCTTCGGGGAGAGTGTGCAGCTGGTGGCCAGGTTCACTGCCGCCGGTGACGCAGGCAGCCGTACACTCGTCGACGCATTGAATGCCTGGGACTATTCCGCGCCGTACGGTAACAGCGCTGCCGGCATGGAACGTTCCATATATGAGCTCAAATCCAACGCCCGCGACGGCGCTGCGAAAGCCATCGTGTTGTTCAGCGGGGGCAAGATCAACACCGGTAATCCAGAGCTCGACCAACAGTACGCGCAATGGTTGAGCGAAATACTGGGCGCGGAGGCGGCGGCAGCAGGCATAAGCGTTCACGCTGCTGACTTGAGCCCGGTGGATACCGGAGCGATCCGCAAAGTGACCGAGCAAACCGGCGGATCGTACAACCGGATCACCGACATCGCCGATCTGGGCGAAGCGCTCACCACGATCGGCGCGACGCTCGGTGGAGGCCGGGTCGCTGTTGTCACTGCGCCGACGCCGGCACCCGCGACAACGGGGCTGGAGCAGATCGAAGTCCAGCCGGAGATCAGCCTGCCGGCGCCATCGCCTGCACCCGTTCCGGAGACACCGCCCGCCGTCGAGCCGCCGGCACCCGCGCCCAGCCCACCTGCGACGCCGGAAACGGCACAACCGCAGCCGGCCGCGACATCGCCTCCCCCGCTGGCCGAACCAACGCCGGTGACTACCGCGACAGGCCAATCGAACATGTTGCAGTGGATATTCCTTGCCGCGGCCACCCTGGGACTGTTTGCGCTCACTATGGTCGGCTTATCGATACTGCGCCAGCGCGCCTCAGTGGCGACCGATCAGACTGACCTTGAGCCCGACGATAGTTTCATACTCGACGAAACAGGAGCCCTGGACGCAACGGCAGTTTCGGAAGAGATATCGATAGCGGAACGAACGGAATCAGAAGGTGTACCGAGCGGCGCCGTGGCCGCTGCGGCCGGCCTGACCGCCCCGGAGCCGCCCGCAATGGAAC
>JBPCXK010000535.1:0-11750 GCA_051008635.1 Gammaproteobacteria bacterium | reverse complement strand
TATCGGGTGTGGAGGATACCGCGGGCAACGCCCTGCCGGGCGTTGCCCGCGCCTATGAGTTCGCCATTCAGCCCGACGTCCCGACGATTGCCGACTACCCACTCTCGCCGGCGATTACCCGGCTCGCCAGTCGCAGCGTGACGCTCGAAGGCACACGCAACGACAATACCTCGATATGGATCAACGAGCAGGAGGTGGTGGCGCACGGTTCGGGCGCATGGTCGGCGACTGTCGCTCTGGCGGAAGGTCAGAACAATCTCAGCATCCATGCCCAGGACGCACAGGGCAATCCGTCCGCGGCCGTCACCGCGCTGTTGTTCGTGGACAGCATAGCGGCGGTAGTCCGCAGTATCAGTCCGCCCGACGGCACCCACACACAAGACATACCGAGCGAAATCAGCGCGGTGTTCACCGAAGCGGGCACGGGCATCGATGTCGCCAATTCGACCCTGTCGGTCACCCGCGCCGGCGTTGCCGTAGCGGGCGTGCGCGTTGCCACGGGCAACCGGTATGTTTTCACGCCCGACATTCCCTTCCGCGAAGGGGAATACCAGTTCTCGCTGCAGCTAGTCGATCTGGCCGGCAATGCCTCGACCCCGCGCGTGGCAACACTCGTATTCGACCGCACGGCGCCGGGCGCACCGGCACTCGACGGCATTCCAGAGGTGACCAACATCAGCACGCTCGACATCACCGGGACCAAAGAGGCCTGGGGCGAGGTGCAGCTCAACGGCCGCCAGGTCGTGGGCCGCACGGATGCCGGCACCTGGCGCTACAAGCTGTCCCTGGTCGATGGCCGTAATGAGCTGTCGTTCACGGTGCGCGACCGCGCGGGCAACGAAAGCCCGCCGACGAGCGCCACCATTGTCTTCGATGACACGGCGCCGGGCCCGGTGGCGTTGACCGCCGACGGTGTGGGCGATGGCACCAGCGTGGCGCTCGACTGGACGGGCTACGACGAAGTCGCCAACGGCGCCGACATCAGCAACTACACGGTCTACATTGCCGCGAGCGCGTTCACCTCGGTGGCCGCGGCTACGCCCACGGCGACGGTGGCCGCGGGTGTCAAGCGCCACGCGGTCGAAGACTTGACGCGCGAACGCGCCTACCACTTCGCGGTCGTGGCGCGCGACACCAAAGGCAACGCCCTCACCGAGGTGAGCTCGGTGAGTGCGACGACCGCGGATCAGCAACCGCCGGCGGAAGTCACCCAACTGTCGGTACAGTCTTTTGCAGACCGTCTGCTGGCGACATGGGGCCTGCCCGATGATCCGGACCTGGCGGCCATCAAGTTCATCGGTGATGCCAAGACGATTTCGCTGCCCGCCAGCGATACCCAACATGAGCTCACGGGCCTGGATGCGGCCAGCGCGTATCCGATCAGGGTCACCACGGTAGACCGTGACGACAACGAAAGCGCCGGCGTCGCGCTCACCGGCGTGACCTGGCTCGCCAACCCCGCCATTGCCAACACCCAGGCACTGAGCGGCATGGTCGAGCTCAACTGGTCGGCGGCAACACCACCTGAATATGTCAAGCACTACGCGATATATGTGGCGCAGAGCGACTTCACCAGCGTTCAGGGCCTGACGCCGGCGCGGACCGTGACCCCTGACAACACCAGCGCAAGGATCGCCGGACTGACCAACGATACGGCCTACGCCTTCGCCATCACCGCGGTGAACCTCTCCGATGGTGAGCAGCCCAACGTGGTCACCGTCTCGGAGACGCCGCAGCCGGATGAAGCCGGCCCCGCTATCACCAATACCCGCTACCGCGGCGCCGCCCTTGCCGAGGGCAGCACGGTCACGCAAGCAGGCGTGATCAGCCTCGATGCCAGCGACGCGACGGGTGTGGGCAGCGTGGAGTTCGCTGTAGACGACAAGCTGCTGGCGCGCGATGTCAACAGCGCCGATGGCTACAGCGCCTATTGGGAGCTGGCGAACACCGCTGACGGCGCCCATACCTTGAGGCTCTCCGCCGAAGATACCCTGGGCAATCGCACGGATGAGGCGATCAACGTCACGGTGGCCCTGCAGGCGCCGGCGGCGCCCGGTATCACTTCGCCCACCGACGGACACACCACGAGCCAATCGCCGATCGTTGTCGACGGTCGCGCCGATGCGTTGAGCGATGAAGTGGTGTTCTATGTCGATGGCCAACAGCTCGAAGATGCAGCCAGTGTCGGCGCCGACGGTCGCTATAGCCACGGGCTGCAACTGCAAGCCGGCGAGAATCGCATCCAGGCGGCGGCGCGTAACCGTGGTGGCCTCAGTGCGCTCAGCCCCGCGGTGGTGGTGACCCTCGACACGTCGGTTCCGGATACCCCCTCGGGGCTCAGCGCCAGGGCGCGCGATGGGGGCGAGATCTCGCTCACGTGGCGCGCGCTCGAAGAGGGCGCCGCCGCGGGCTATCACCTGTATCGCGCCGCGGCGTCATTCACCGCGATTGAACAGGCCAGCCGCGTCAACACCCACCTGATCACCGGCAATCGTTTTGATGACTTGCTGCCCGAGGACGGTGCCTTTTTCTATCGTATTACCGCGGTCAACGCCGCTGGCACCCAGAGCGGTTTGTCGAACGAAGCCTCCGCCTCGGCCGACAGCACGCCGCCGCGCGCCGTCTCCATCGCGTATGCATCCTCCGGTCCGGTCGATCCGCAAAGCGGGCGCATGGGGCCGGGCGAGGTGCAGGTGACGGTTACCGTCAACGAACCCTTGCTGACCACGCCGTTTCTGAGCCTCACGCCCGATGCCGGCGTGCCGATCTCGGTGGGCCTGAGTCGTGATACGGACACGGTGTACCGTGGCGCATTTACGATCACCGATCTGACCCCCAGCGGCACCAGCTACGCCGTGTTCTCGGCGCGCGATGCAAGCAACAATCGCGGTACGGAGATAGACGTCGGGCGCACCATCGAGATCGATACCGACGGTCCGGCCGTGAGCGGCCTGCTCATCGCGCCCGCGCATCCCATAAAGACAGACCAGGCCAACCCGACTGCCGTGAGCGCGGAGCTGACCCTGAGTGAGGCGGTCAAAGCGGGCGGGGTGGTGCAACTCGCTTATCTGCTGTCCGCAGCGGGACGGGTGGAAACACCGGTCGACACGTTGGAGCAGACGGGCGATCTCATCTGGCGGGCGCGGTTCACGCTCCCGGCCGACGCGGGCCTGAGCGAGCCGGAACTGCTGAGCTTGCGCTTCAGTGCCCCGGATGACCTCGACAACATCGGCACGGAGATCCGCCAGGCGCCGCCGCTGCAAGTCTACCAGGGAGATCTGCCGCCGGTGGACGTGCCGCAAGGATTGAGTGCACAAGCGTTGCCCGGCGGACAGATCAAGCTGAGCTGGGAGGCGGTCCAAGGCGCCAACGACTATCAGCTCTATCGGCAGGGGCCGGGCGAAGTTCAGCTCGTCGACCTGGTGCGCAGCGGTAATGTGCTGGAGCTGAGCGATGAGACCACACTGGACGGCGCCTACCAGTACGCGATTGCCAGCATCCGTCAACACGAGGGTGAGAACGCATTGAGCGCCATGAGTCCGCCCGTGGCGGTCAGCAGCGACGCGCGCGCGCCGCTACCACCGACCGGGCTCGCGCTGGAGCTCGTCGGCGCGGGCATACTCGCGCAGTGGGTGGCGCCGGAGGTGGATGGCGAAGAGATCCACTACGCGCTGTATCGCAGCAGCGCGGCGCAGATCACCAGCATCGACGGTCTCGAGCCAGTGGTCACCGATATCGGCGAACCGCGCGCGCTCGACCCGCGCCCCAGCAACGACGCCCACACGTATGCGGTGACCGCTATCGATGCTGCCGGCAACGAGTCCGCGCCCTCGGCGTCGGCGTATCTGAATTTCGATTTACTGCCCGTCGCCACCCTGAACGTTACGCAAACCGACCTCGAAGCGCCGGTGGTGCAGTGGACGCATCCGGCGGGCAACAACCTCGCCGGCTACGACCTCTACCTCGGGCCGCGCGATGGCGGTCTCGCGCTCAACGAGGAGTTGCTGACAGACAATAGCTATACGGATGTTGGCTACGCCGCGGACGAGCGCCACTACACGATCGTGGCAGTCGATACCAACGGCGTTGAAAGCGCACCGCGTTCGCTGACCCTGCCGCACATCGCGTTCTCGCCCGGCGAAGAGGCGGCGCTGCGCCGCGGCGTGATGAACCGCCTGAGCTACGAGGTGGCGCATCACGGCCACACACCCGCGCAAGACCTGATACTCACCGCCGAGATCGGTGATCATGTGCACCACTCCGCGCCGTTCACCCTATTGCCCGAAGAACAACGTACCGTGGAGGTCATCGTCGGGGGTCACGCCGAGCTGCCTGATCTGGCGAGTCTGAAGACCACGCTGGCGCTCACACCCGCGAGCGGGGAACAGGCGCGTGTGGTGCGCACCGGCAACATCGCCGTGGGCGACGGCGGATTGGTACTGCGGCTGACCACCGAGGACTTCACCCGCGGCGCCACCGGGCGGGCACAGCTCCGGCTTGAGAACACCTCCGCTGTCGAAATCGAGCTCCTTACAGCGCTCAAGTCGGGCAAGCAACCCTCGCCGGAGTTGCGCCTGGTGCTAGTGGATGCCGACGGCAACGTGCTCGCGACGCAGAGCGCGCAGCAGTATCTCGGCGACGGTGTGATCTCGCTGGCCGATGGGCGCAGCGTGGTGCGCATTGCGCCCGGGAGTACCTTCACGTTGTCGCCGATCGAGATCGCGGTGCCGGCAGGGGCGCCCGAGTCGGTGAACCTGCGCGCCGAGATCGACCGGGTGCACTATCACCTCGGCCGTGACGATCATGTGGCCATTGGCGGTCTGTCCAGTAGTCGCACAGTCGCGCTCGTCGATACGGCCTACTATGGCGAGGTGGCCAGCATCAGCCCGCAGGCCTCGTTCGGCGATCAGCCGGTTGTCATCACCGGGCGCGCGGTGGAGCGCACCAGTGGCACACCGCAAGCGGGCGTTGCGCTCAATGTGGTCATTACCGCCAACGGTTTCGAGCGCCAGCACGAGGCGCTGAGCGATGAAGCCGGGCAGTTTAGCTACCGCTTCGAGCCGCTGAGCGGCGAGGCCGGGATCTATACGGTGGCCGCGGTGCACCCGGCTGTGCAGGACCGCCCCGAACAGGGCCGGTTCACCATCAGCCGGATATTGATCAGCCCCGCGGTGGTGGACCTGCGTCTGCCGTACGGGCAGTCGCACACGTTGGAGTTTACGGTCACGGCCGGCGAGGGGACCAACGCTAGTGGTGTTCGCCTCGTCCCGGCTGTGCAAGCTGCCCCAGGTCTCGCAATTACCCTCGGCGCATCCGTCGATCTCGCACCGGGACAATCGGCGCGCCTGCCATTGACGCTGCAAGCGGATGAGACCGCGAGCGACCAGACGCTGACATATCATTTGCGCAGCAACGAGAGCGGTGAACGAGCGCTTGGTGAGGTGCGTATCGATGCCAGATTCGCCGCAGCCCTGCCGGCGGTGTTCTACACGCCGAGCTTCATCGAGACCGGCGTGGCGCGCGCGGATCACGTGCGCGAGACGCTCAAGGTCGAAAACCGCGGCCTCACCGATCTGAGCGATCTCACCCTCGATCTGGTCACCGAGACCGGCAGCGCGGCGCCGCCATGGGTGTATCTGACCAGCCCCCGCGAACAGGGCGATGTGGCCGTGGGCGATGCCCGCACGATCGAGCTGGTCGCCAGCCCCGACGCCGCAGTCGCCGAAGGCGTTCATCTGTTCAAGCTGCGCCTGAGCAGCGAGAACCACCCGCAGCGCGAAGTGACTGTGGCGGTGGCGGTCACCCAGTCCGGGATCGGCAATGCGCTGTTCAAGCTGTCGGACATCTACACCGCCACACTCGATCCGAGCGGCAAGCCGATTGCGGGTCTGGCCGGGGCGCGGCTGCGAATCCGCAACGAGGCGGTGGCGAACATCACCCGCACGCTGAGCAGCGACGCCCTGGGGGAGGTCTTGTTCGAGGATCTGCCGGCCGGGCGATACACTTACCGCGCCACGGCCACGAATCACAAGGAGACCACGGGCCGGTTCACGGTCAAACCGGGCATCACCGCCAGCGAAGCAGTATTTCTGAGCTACAACCTGATCAGCGTGGAATGGTCGGTGCGCGAGATCACCCTGGAGGACCGCTACGAGATCAACCTGCGCTCGACCTTCGAGACCGATGTGCCGGCGGCGGTAGTGGTGGCGCAACCCACCAGTGTCAACCTGCCCACGCTCAGGCCCGGCGATGTGTTCCACGGCGAGTTCACGCTGACCAATCACGGCCTGATCCGAGCCGACGAGGTGCGCATCGAGCTGCCGCCACAGGATCAATACTTTCGCTACGAGCTCATATCGGGCTTACCGGAGCGCATCGAGGCGCAGTCGACGCTGAGCGTGCCCTATCGGGCGGTGATGCTCAGGCCCTTCGAGCCCGATGGCAGCGCCAGCGGTGGTGGTTGCTACACCTACCAGCCGTGCGCCAGCGTGCGCTACGCCTACACCTGCGCGAACGGCTACATCGACGACAACAAGACAGGCTTGTGCTGGTTCTACAACTACGGGCAGTGCAGCGCACCCAGTGGCGGTAGCACGGGCGGTGGGACCACAAGCGAGACGGTGAACATCAACCCCGGCTTCGGCGGCGGCGGGCCGAGCTACTCGCCGCCGGCGCAATCGGTCGCTGGGGCGGTGTGCGCACCGCGGCCGAAAGAGTGCCGGGGCTGTGAGGTGCCGGGTGAAGGCCACGGGAAACCTCGGGGCTGACATGCGCTTACCGTTTCGATCATTCATCATCGTTACTGCGGTAGCCTGGTTCCTGTCGAGCGCGCCCCTGCACGCCGCGGTCGAGCTCCCCACGGGCGAGTACCACCAGACGACGGATGACCTGATCGTCAAAGTGCTGGGCGGCACCACCGGTGTGCAGCGCACCTGGTACGAAAAACAATGGCACTTCATGCGTGCCTGGAACAACCTGCAGCTCGAATACAACGCTGCCGACGGCTCGGTGAGGTCGATCGAACGCAACCGCGATCGCTATGAGCGCAGCCGCGGCAATGCGGATGTGTTCGTCTTCGACGAACGTATGTCAATTATCCGCACCGATACCGGCTTTCGCTGGCACGACCGCGAGGGCAACTGGATTGAGTACGACGCCGAGGGCGAGCTCATCCGCTACGGTGACCGCAACAATGTCGAGGTGCGTTTCACCTACAACGGCGCCGGGCAGCGCAGCGGCGTGTTCGACCATCACGGCACGCAGGTGCTGTGGTATGAGTACGAGGGCGATCGACTCACGGCAGCGTATGACAGCAGCACTCCCACCCCGCGGCGCGTGGAATACCGCTACACCGGCAGCCAGCTCACCGAGGTCATCGATGTGCTCGGGCACAGTTGGCGCTACGAGTACGACGGCAACGGCCGCCTGAAAAAGGCCATCGACCCTGACGGGCGCCCGACCGATATCACCTACACTGCCGGCGGGCGTGTCGCCAGCGTGCTGCGCGCCGACGGCACCGGTACGCGCTATCAGTACGACTACACCCCCTCGAAACGCGAGTACTATACCTATCAGAAGAGCAGCGGTGGGCGCATCGAGGAGGTCTGGTACAACCGCGAGGGCGAGATCATCCGCCGCGACATCAACGCCAGCACCGTGCTGGCAGTGGCGATCGGGGCGCGGCGCTGGGTTTCGACCAACGAACTGGATCACCAGACAATCCGCGAGTACGACGAGTGGGACAACCTGATCAGGATCACCCATCCGGACAGGAGCACGAAGACATTCACCATTGATCCCAGCTACTCCAACGTGTTGGAGGAGACCAACGAGAACGGGGTACTCACGCGCCATGAGTACGACGCCAGAGGCAACCTGATCCGCTCTGCCGAAGCCGTCGAGCGGGCGCCGCAACGCACCACCGAGTATCGCTATGACGAGTGGGGCCAGCTCATCGAGGAGACCCGCCTGGGCGATGCCGTCACCGACGCCGCCACCGTGCGCATGACCTACGACGACCTCGGCAATCTCAAGACCTACACGGATGGCGAAGGCCACGTGACGGAGTACCTTGCCCACGATGCGCTCGGTAATGTGTTACAGATGAAGGATGCGCGGGGCAACCTGTGGACGTACGAGTACGATGCGACCGGGAATCTCACCAGGGAAACCACGCCCCTGGGGTTTGTAACCGTCTTTGACTATGACAAGGTGGGCAATCTGACAACCATAACCGACGCCCATCTCAAGCAGACGCGTATCGGGTACGACGTGCGCAACCGGCCTGTGAGTTTTACCGACCCCCTGAACGACACCAGCAAGCTCGGCTACAACGATCGAAATCAGTTGACCAGCTTCACCGACGCGCTCGGTCATGTCACGCGCTTCGACTACAATCGTAATGGTCAGCTTTCCCGAACAACCGATCCAAGCGGCGATGCGGTGACACTCGACTACGGTACCGGGACGCTACAGGAGAGTTTGGCGGGGTTGGTGAATGCTATCAACTACCCCACCTATAAGCAGACGTTCACGTACGACAAACGCTATCGCCCCATCCGCAGCCGGGATACCAGCGAAGACACGATGTCTCGGACGACGGCATTCAGCTACGATGCTGTTGGCAATGTGAAAACGCTGACCGACCCTCAAACCCGCGTCATGGAGTTGGATTACGATGCTCTGAATCGGTTGATAACCATATTGAGCACCACTCAAGCGTCGACCCGGCTGCAGTACGACAACCGCGACAATCTCGTGCAGGTCACCAACGCGCACGGTCATGCGATCCGGCGCTATGAGTACGACCGCAACAATCGCCTGTTAAAGGAACTGCTGCCTGACAATGTGGCGCTGACAAGCAGTTACGATCCGAACGGTAATCTCGAACAGACCGTCGACGCCAAGGGGCAGGTGGCCAACTACCGCAGCGATGCTGACAACCGGCTGAGCCAGGTGCAGTATTTTACCGACCTCGCAAGCGCGGCCGATCCAGCGAACGCCAAAAAGACCGTAGCCTTTTCCTACGACAAGCTGAATCGGCTCACGCGCTATGATGACGGCCGCACTGAAGGGACGTATGACTACGACGACGCCGGACGATTGACCCGCAGCACCGTCGACTACGGGAGCTTCAGGCTGAGCCAAACCTACACGTATTACCCCTCGGGGCTGAAGAAGACCTATACCGGGCCGGACAACATCACCCACACCTATCGCTACAACGCCGGCGGCGAACTGCAGAGCATCACCATACCGCAGCGGGGCAGCTACACGGTCAATCAGTACAAGTGGGGCGTATCGGAGCGGGTCACGTTGCCGGGCGGCGGCCAGCAGCTCGCAGACTTCGATGGTTATCTACGCCCGACACGACTGCGAGGTCTGGATCCCGCCGGCAACTCCATACTGAACCATCTCTATACCCATGACACTGTGGACAATATCACCACGCGTACCACGCTGGCCGGCCTCTATCAGTACGACTATGACGGCGCGGCTCGGTTAGCCGGGGTAGAGAGCACTATCCGGGACACATCAACGACGACACAGACTTACACATACGACAGCGCAGGCAACCGCAGCACGGACAGTGACCATACCGACAGCGACGGCACCGCGCACATCTGGATCTACGACGAGCGGGACCGGCTGCAACGACGCGGTCCGATCGTCTATGACTACGACAGCAATGGGAGCCGGATACGCCGGAGCAACAGCGACACCGGCGAAGTGGTGAACTATGTCTACGACCTGGAGAATCGCCTCATCGAAATGCGCGATCAGAACAACGCCGTTATCGCTGCGTACACACACGATCCGTTTGGGCGCCGATTGAGCAAAACCGCGGCGGGCACTACCACCTACTATTTCTACAGTCAGGAGGGTCTGGTTGCCGAGGCGAATGCCGGCGGCGTCGTGTCCACAACGTACGGCTATCAACCCAACAGCGTCTGGAGCACAAATCCGCTGTTTATCAAGCAGGGCGACCAGTTCGGCTACTACATCAATGATCATCTCGGCACCCCACACCGCATTGTGGCGGCGAATGGGGCGGTGTTGTGGAGTGCGATCTATGACGCGTTCGGGGCGGCGACAGTCACCGAATCGGGTGTCACGAACAACCTGCGGTTTCCCGGGCAGTATTACGACCGGGAGACGGGGCTGCATCAAAACTATTTCAGAGACTATGACCCCTCAATTGGGCAATACATTCAGAGTGATCCGATTGGGTTGGGCGCCGGACCGAATGCCTACAGTTATGCATTGCAAAACCCTGTTCGCTACGCGGATCCTACGGGCGAATACGTATTCCACCTTGGCGGAGCGATCTTCGGTGCTCTTTCTGGAGGCGTAGGTGCATACATAAGCAGTGGCGGTGATCTCGGCAGTGCGTTCAAGGGAGCACTGATTGGTGGGGCCATCGGTCTCGTCAACCCCTTGTCGGGCTATCTCGGGGCGTTTTCAACCGGTGTTGTTTCGAGCACGCTGGGTCAGGCAAGCGGCGTCTGCTGGGACCCGCGCGAAATTGATTACACTTTGGCTCTGGCGTCGGGGGTTGCCGGTGTTAGTGGCAGCGCATTGACTCGTTATCTCGTCAATCCCCGAAGGTCAGCGTTTACTTTCCATGTCAATCGGACCTTTGGACCGCCCTCACCTTTCGCCCAAGGAATCTCGTCCGCCGTGATCGAAGGTACGATTGGAGGCGTATTTGACAGACTTGCGGAGCCCAGACGCCGAAGAAGAAGTAACTGCGAGTGTTGAAATTGACGGATCACCCCAAAGCTCGCCTGCTTCATACAGTTTGTTGTCTCATCGCTGTGTGCTGGGGCTGCCTTCTCGCGCTCGTCGTGATGCTTGTCCTTGGTGTCTTTGGATTGAATCCTCCGAAATGGCTGCTTGCAAATACGACATGGCTGTTGGTTCTTATCGCCATTGCTGTGTTCGTGTTAGGCGGGAGAATCAGATGCCCGAATTGCGAGGCCGTTGTGCTGAGAGAACGTATCGGTGAGAAAAGCCCGCGTGCCACTCGCTACAGATTACTCAACTACGGCGCAAGCATAGTGCTTGATTGTCTAACCAAGGGTACGATTACCTGCATGTACTGCGGTACGACCTACTGCTGCAGTCCGAGAACATCGACTGAGCGGGTATAGTGGTGTGCCGTGAGTGCTTAGCCAATCGATTGGCGCGGCAGCTCTGGTTTTGCCTCCCATCTCGTTGAGATTGGACACTATTGCAGGAGCCGGCGAATCAATACGAAAAGGCTCGAGAACTATTGCTTGCGGGAACTGCCGCCTGACAACAATTACGAGCGCAGTCGCTCGTTCGCCGGATCCCACACCGGATCGGCAATGACAGTCGCCTTGCGGCGATCGCCGAGTAACACGATGTCGAATGTTGCGCCGGGCGCCGTGTACTTCGGTTCGACGTAGGCAAAGCCCAGGCTTTTGGCTGTCGCGTGACCGTACGCACCGGAGGTGGTCACGCCGATCGGCCGGTCGCCGTCCAGCACCGCCTCTCCGCCGACAACGTCGCTATCACCGGGCTCGACGTCCAGGTAAACGAGCTTGGTGCTGATCCCGTTATCACGCGCCTTTAAGGTGGCGGATTTGCCGGTAAAGTCGTTCTTGTTGCCGCCGAAGAAACGTTCCATATCGGCTTCGACCAGCGTGATCTCATTGGTCAGCTCGGCGCCCCAACCTTTGTAAGCCTTTTCCATACGCAGGGAGTTCACGGCATAGACGCCGAAG
>JBPCXK010000534.1:0-6288 GCA_051008635.1 Gammaproteobacteria bacterium | reverse complement strand
CGTTGCGTTCCAGGCGGCGCTGGACCTGGTGTTGACAGGCAGGGTGCAGGTTAACGGCTATACGGAGCCGGTGCTCCATGCCCGCCGGCGGGAGGCGAAGGCGGCTGGGTGAAGTTCCGTAATCGATCACTTGCTCTCCTGTTACGGAGCCTTCGCCGTCCCACCATCAAATGAACGTCGCCCGAAGGGCGGCACATTATCAGCGCTTCTGAATGGGAATGTCTTCGAAAGACATCTCGATCTGTGCGCCAAAACCCACTCCGTTGACGATTTGCTCGATTAGACCAGCAGCGTGTCCAGTCGCCTCATCGCTCGTCAGCTCGATTGGGTCGAGCGAGCCGTTAAAATTTCCTTCCATAAGAAGGAAACGGGGTCAGAAAAGGGGTCAAATCTAGCAATAACGCTATAACCAGTTCACACCAACCCGTACCAGCTCCCGCGACCCGCGCCGTGCCGAACCATATGGCCAGCCTTCGTCAGGCGGCTGAGGTGGTCCTTCACGGTGCTGCGGTTGGCTCCCGTCAAGCGGACGGCTGCGCTGACCGTGAGCCGGCCATGGTCTTCGCATAAGTTGATCAGCCGTGCCGACAGTTCCGGCAGACTACCTGACAAGATGCGTTCTCGCTCGAGTTTTCTTTCGAGTCGCGCCTTTTGCCGCAGCAAGGCATTCAGAAAATATCGCAGCCAGGGCTGCCAGTCCGGGTTCTTCGATCTTATGGTCCCCTGTGTCTGTCGCAGCGCGAGGTAATAGGCCTCCTTGCTGGCTTCGACGATACTCTCAAGAGAGCTGTAGGGTACATACGCGTAGCCGGCGCGCAAGAGTAGCAGCGTCGTCAGGATTCGTGACAAGCGGCCGTTGCCGTCCTGGAACGGGTGAATCTGGAGAAAGACGACGACGAATATGGCGATGACGATCAGCGCGTGCTGGTTTCCGCCGGAGAACTGCGCGCGGGCCCAGACGACGAGTTCCGACATCAGTCGTGGCGTGTCGAACGGTGTTGCGGTCTCGAACACAACGCCAAGGCTCTCCCCATCGGGCCCAATAGCCTCCACGTGGTTGGGAAGTGTCTTGTAGGCACCTCGGTGTCGCGTATCTTTATCTGAAAACTGGAGTAGGTCCCGGTGTAGCTGGCGGATGTGGTTTTCGGTGAGGTCGATCGCATCGGCGCTCTCGAACACCGTCTCCATGACTGAAGCATACCCGGCGACTTCCTGCTCGTCACGAGAGGTAAAGGTTTGTATTTCAAGATTCGAGAGCAGGCGCTCGACTTCTCTGTTGCTCAAGGCGGCACCCTCAATACGGGTCGAGGAGCCGATACTTTCGATAGTCGCTACTCGGCGCAAGGCAGAGAGCCGCTCCGGGGCTATTCGGCCAACGGCCCTCCAGGTTCCCTTGAACTCATCAATCTCCGCTATGAGGGTCAGGACCTCCGAGGTTATTATGAGCGATGTTGTATTGACGCTACCGGCCGTTTTTCCATCCAATTCCATCCGATTATACTGCCACGTGTCCCTCCGTTTTTCTATCCATTTTTATCCATTCAGCAAAAAGAATTCAACGCAGAGGCGCGAAGCCGCGGAGACGCAAAGCAGGCTTTTTGACCTCGAAAGAATTCCTGTGTCCTGATTAACACAGAAGTTAGCGGTCTCGCTCAGAAAGATCCTGGAGATTTCGTGGGGGTTTGCGTGAATATTTCACAGACGCGCATAACGCGTCGATCATCGCCGCGGGTCGCTGCTGCGCCACAGGACAGCCTCCAGGTCAAACAAATATCAGGGTTGAGCTCGAAGACGCTAACGCGCAGCAGCCGTAAGGTGACGCCGGTCAGCTTATTGGCTACGGTTGAATTCGACCAGCCTGCGCAGGTTCATCAATCGCGCCGAGATCAGCAGCACGAGCACGGTCAACAGCATGAGAATGCCGGAGGCCGCCGCGACCAGCGGCGTCAGCCGGTAACGTAAAGTTGGATAGATAATTCTCGGCAGCGTCTCTGTCTCCGCGGTCCCGAGAAACAGCGCCATGATGAACTCGTTGATCGAGATGATGAACGCAAACAGCGCGCCCACCAGCACCGACGGCCCTACGAGCGGCAGGATGATGGAGTGAAAGGTCCGCCAGGGCGTCGCACCCATGCCCCGGGCCGCCTCTTCCAGCGACGGATCCAAACCTTCGAGGCTCACCTTGAGCACCATGACGACGAGCGGAAAGGCCCACAGGGAATGGGCGATCGCGATAATCGTGTAGCCACCCCAAAGGTTTACCTTATAGGCAAAGGCGAGCAGCGCCATGGCGATGATCACGGCCGGCGTAAAGACCGGCGTGAGTGCGACGGTGTAGAGCGTGGTTCCGAAGCGGAACTTGTAACGAGCGAATGCAAGCGCGGCCGTCATGCCAATGATGAGAGAGAACACGATGGTGATGCCGCTCACGATCATGCTGTTGCGAAGCCCCTCGGTCCATTTGAACGTGTTAAAGAATTGCTGATACCAGCGCAAGGAGTATTCGGTAGTCGGGAGCTCGAGAAACCGGGACGGTGTAAAGGACATCAATACGGCAATGATCAGCGGCAGGGTGAAGTACACCACCATCAAAAGCGCAAATGCGTGAAACAGGACTCGCCCGGTCGGCTTCATCATCTCAACGCCACTGCATGCGGGCGCTCAGTGCCCAGTTATAGATGAGGACAACCAAAAACATCAACGCCAGCATCACGAATGCCAGCGCCGAGCCCATCGCCCAATTGACGTTCTCGAAAGTTTGCTTCGGCACTTCGACCGCAAGCGTTTGTAGATTCGGGTTGCCGAGCAGCGCAGGCGAGACGAATGCCCCCAGCGCCCAAACGATGGTGATCAGCAAAGCCACCAGTGTTCCCGGCATGCTCAAGGGCAGGGTAACGGTAAAGAAAGCCCTGAGCGGGCTCGCGCCCATGCCTTTGGCGGCATCGCGCAGCGTGGGATCGAGCGCGTGCAGGGTCGCGGTAATCACCAATATCGTGTAGGGAATGATCAGCAGGACCTTGCTCACCACCACCGAGAACAGGTTGTACACGAGTTTGACCGGCTCATCGATGATGCCCAACGCCAAAAGTGTCTGGTTGACGATGCCGTTGTTCGCAAGAATGATCTGGAGCCCATACACCAGCACCAACATATTGCTCAGCTTGGGCAGGATCACGACTACCAGCAATATCAACTTGAGCCTGGGGCTCGCCTTATAGATGTAATAGGAGAACGGATAGGCCAGCAGCATGGTGACGACGGTGACGAGAATTGCCAACTCGACCGTGAACATCGTAATGGCCTGAAAGTAGTCGTCTGTGAAGAAGCGCGTGTAGTTGGCAATGGTCCAGGTTCCCTCCTGGTAGAAGCCGCCACCTCCGGAACCCTCCGCGCCGCCGATGCCAAAGCCCGACTTGCCCCCGCTCACATACAGACTCACGCGGAACAACCACACAAGCGGACCGAAGAAGAAGACGAGGAGAAAGATGACCAGCGGAGAGAGCAGCAGGTACTTATAGTAAGGGCCGAGGCGCTCGCTCAGGGTGAAATCAGGAGCCTCGCGCGCGCGCGCCACCTCGTCAGCCCTTTATGTAGACTGCGTGCGCCGGCTCCCAGGCAGCGTAGACATGCTCGCCCTCACGAAAGCTTGCCCTGCCGGCCGGAATGGGCTCACTCGCCTTGATGAGCGTCTGGCCGTCGTCGATGCGAATCAGATAGACGACGTACGCGCCGAGGTATGAGACAAAATCCACTGTGCCGGCAAACACGTTCTCCTTTTGATCCGGTTTGTTCGCACTCAAACGTATGCGTTCGGGGCGAATGGAGATCGTCAATTCGTCTCCGGGCGCAACATCCTCGCGGTGGCGAACCGCGGTTTTGAATCCCGTCGCCATGGCGACATGAGCGAGGCCGTCCATCTGGCGCTCGACGGTACCACGAAACGAAGAAGTTTCGCCGAGAAAGGTAGCGACAAAAGAGGTGGCGGGCTGGTTGTACACGTCGCTCGGCCCGCCGATCTGCAGGATGTTGCCGCCATCCATGACCGCGATGCGGTCAGCCATGGTCAGCGCTTCTTCCTGGTCGTGCGTGACATACACGGTTGTGATGCCGATTTTCGCCTGCAGCTTTTTTAGCTCCACCCGCATCACGTCCCGCAAGCGTTTGTCCAGATTTGCCAGCGGCTCATCGAGCAACAGGATGTCCGGCTCGTAGACGATCACGCGGGCCAATGCAACGCGTTGGCGCTGCCCGCCGGAAAGCTGTGCAGGATATCGATCCGCAAAGTCTTCGAGCTCGACCAGCTTCAAAGCATCGGCAACGCGTTCGGACCGCTCGGCTTTGGGCATCTTTCTCGTCTTGAGCCCGTACTCGACGTTGCCGCTCACGGTCATGTGGGGAAACAGCGCGTAACTCTGGAACACCATGCCGATGTTGCGGTTCTCCAACGGCACCCGGTTCATCGTCCGGCCACGGATCACGATCTCCCCCGAGCTCGGTGTTTCGTAGCCACCGATCATGCGCAAAGTCGTGGTTTTGCCGCAGCCGCTCGGCCCGATGAGAAAAAGAAACTCGCCGTCGTACACCTCGAATGAGACGTTGTTGACCGCAAGCGACTGGCCGAAGTGCTTGCTGACGCCTTTCACCTCGAGGACCGGCGTGCCGCTCCCACCGCCTGTCGACGGCGACGCAATCGCGCCGGACGCATCGGGTCTCATGGAGATTTCCTCACACGATGGAGCGCCTCGAGGACTGTCGTGTCCTCAAGGCTCCCAACGTTGTTCAAGTGGCCGACTACTCAGCTCTTGCGCAGCACTTCTTTGTCCCACACCTCGACGATATGGTCCCAGGCGCTGAAATAGGCGTCATACGGGTAGTACCCGACGTTCTTGAAATGCTCCGCTTTGTGCGGGTTAATGAGCGCCCACACCTCATCACTGGCTGCAACCTTCTCCGCCACCGCGGGAATCGCGGTCGGAAAGCCGCCATCGGCTGCATAGATCTCCTGGAATTCCTCACCGCAAAAGATGTTGATCGCAGCTTCGGCAAGCTCCTTCTTCTTGGTGTCCTTCGAGATCAACCACAGCGCCTGGAATGAGGCGCGATCGGTATCCGGCACGAACACGCCTACGGGTTTGCCTTCGCGCACCACCGGCACGATATCGACGCTGTGAATGTTGCCGATGTGTACGTTGGCCTGAAGCAGGTTGAGCGCCATGTCCGATGACGAGGGCCACCAATAGTTGACCCTTTCGCTCTGATTCTTGGCGAACTCCAGGACGCCCTCCAGGTTGTCGGCAACTTCCTGACGCGCTGTCCCGGACTTACCTTCGCTGTCGACCTTTGCGCACGCGAACGTAAACAGTGAGAAGTAAAACGAGTTATACATCCCCAGCTTGTCGTCGTATTTCGTGTCCAGCAGATCAGACCAGCTCGCCGGCGCATCCTTGACGTGATCTTTGTGATACACGCCGGTCTGCGCCGCATCGGGCCAGGTCACGCCCCAGCCCTCTTTTACGACCCAGTTGTCCATGACTTCGGGCGCGAACAACTTCGCATTCGGGACGGCATTCATGTCCACCTTCTGAAACAGCCCCTCCCGAATGGCCGGGTAGCCTTGAGTCGCATCCGTCATGATGAGATCAAAAGCAGGATTGTCCGGAGGCGACGCCTTGAGCTTGGGAATCGAATCCCACCAGCCGAGCTCTACGATCAGATCGGCGCCAGTGAGCTGTTTGAACAGCGGTGCGAAGTTGTTGGTGAACTGGTCCCCCCAGGCCCCGGCGTAGGTGAAGATTCTGAGCCTCTCCCCTTTGAAGTCCTGCGCTGCCTGGACGTCGGCGCCGAACATGCCGAGTTTGCTGGCAGTCAGGGCGCCGATACCGGCGGCGGATGATGCCTTTAGAAAACGACGTCGAGTAAAGTGTTGTTTGTTCATGTAACAGGTCCTCCTCGGGTTTGGACGGCGCGGGAGTAGCCCCCGCCGTCATCGGTATGTTTTCTTCCGATCGGGTGCCTGCCCAGCATAGAAAAAAACATTTTCGGGTGTCAACTTTTTCGTGATAAAGTAGTTGAATTACAACATTCACTCGATTGACATGGCATTTGGCTGAGCGCTAAATTCCCGGCGCTACAAGGCGAGCGCAATCAATTCCCGCGAAAGGTCTTTGAATGGCGAAGAATCTGCACCGATTGACGGACGGGGTCGCGAGCGGCATGGCTGGCGATGCACACACGCTGGCCGAGCGGCTCACGTGCGCGCTCGACTCCCTGCTCGCCGACTGCCATCTC
>JBPCXK010000533.1:0-2793 GCA_051008635.1 Gammaproteobacteria bacterium | reverse complement strand
CCGCAGGTATTGTCTCCCCTGTACCGGGGATCGGGCGTTTGAGAATCGGATTGCTTTTTGTTGCCTCAGCCGTTTCCCAGCGCGACACAAGGCCAACCGCGAACATGCATTCGAGAAAGCCGCGTCGGCTGAGTTTGATGCTGCCGGGAATGTTAGCTCGATTGTGTCTCATCACTATGTGTCAAAGGTCTTCTCCACCAGATTGCTCTCGTTTCCACGGACCCACTTCCAGCCGTTGATGAGATTCTCGCGTTTCCACAAGATCCTCCTTAGTCGTCGATTGTTTTAGTCGAAGCCAGTCTAGCATCGGGCATTTTGTCATCAAACCGCTATATTTTGCAGTATTAGCGATGCACTTGACTCGCTAAGCGCAAGCGCGACGGGCGTGGAATTCACTGCGCCACGCGGGGCGCAGGATCGAGAACTTTTTGCCGATGCGCCACACGGCCAAGCACGACGATAGCTATCACAAGCACACCCAGTGTGAGCCCCAGCGGACGCGCCGTACCATCATGAAATACACTGATCGCGCTGGCCGCCAATCCTGAGATCGTCATCTCGAACGCGCCCAGCATGGCAGCCGCCGCACCGGCGCGCCGATCCGCCACCTGCATCGCCTTGGACGGCGCGACAGCGAACAACGGCCCCAGTCCAAGCGCGATCAGCGAGAATGATATCGTGAGCGTGGCCGGTGAAAGTCCGCCGATAAAGACCAGTGCGGTCAGTGCGATGCCTCCTATGACCAACGCTACGAGCCCTAGATTGAGTAGTGCGTCCGCATCCCAGTGATCGATCAAGCGTGTGGCGATCACGCTGCCGACGAAAAACGCGGCGACGATAACGACCTGGTAGTAACCGAAATGTTCGGTGGGCACATCGAATTGATTGATCAGAATAAACGGCCCGCCGGTTACGAAGACATAGATCGCCCCCAGACCGACGCCCAGCATGCTGGCATAGATCAAAAATTGCCGGTTGGTGAGCAGATAGGCGTAACCGCGCCGAAGCTGTCGCGGCCTGAGTGCTTGCGGATCTGGCTTTGACGATTCGGGAAGCAGAAACCAGATCAGTATCGCTGTCAGCACGCCGAGGCCGGCGATGAGGACGAAGTTCATGCGCCAGCCGAACAGCACATGGACATAGCCGCCGATGATCGGAGCGACGGCAGGCGCAACCGCGATAGCCATACCGTAAATGGCCAGCGCCTTGATCTGTCGTTTGTCCTCGAACAGGTCCTTGAAAATGGCGAGGCAAATCACAGCCTCCGCCGCGGCGCAGAAACCCTGCAACATCCGCGCGGCGATGAGCTGGCCGATGCTTTGCGCCATGGCGCAGGCAATGCTGAACAAGGTGAAAAAGCATATCGCTGTCAGCAACACCGGGCGACGGCCGAAGCGGTCGGAAAGCGGGCCGTGCAGCAGTTGTGCGACCCCGAACATGAGCAGGTTCAGACTCACGGTCAGCTTGACCAGGCTGGCGGTCGTGTCGAAGTAACCAGGCAGGTGTGGCAGGCTCGGGGTATACAAATCCGTCGACATGATGCTGGCCGAACCGGCGAGCACAAGTATCGACAGAACAATGACGAAGTTGTGGGGCGTGGAGTTATTCATCTTGGGCGCGCTATCGCGTACCCTGACAGGATTACAGGAAACAAGCTATCCCCTCCGTTATGAAGGCCGGCGAGGCACTCGTCAAACTCCTGCTCGCTTACGGCGTCGACACCGTGTTCGGCATCCCCGGAACGCACAGTCTCGAGCTCTACCGCGGGCTCGCCAACAGCAAGCTAACGCATGTGTCGCCGCGTCATGAACAGGGTGGCGGATTCATGGCCGACGGTTACGCGCGGATTAGTGGCAAACCAGGCGTGTGCTTTGTGATTACCGGCCCGGGCGTGACCAACATCGCTACGCCGCTCGGCGAGGCGTATATGGATTCGGTGCCCATGCTGTTGATCTCGCCGGTGAACACGCCTGACGCCGGCGGCGAGAACATCGGCAGACTGCACGAGATAGCGGATCAGTCGGCGGTGACCGCGCCGCTGACCGCGTTCAGCGCAACCGCACAAACTGCTGACGACATTCCGTTCTTGCTGGCTCGCGCATTCGCGGTGTTTGCCAGCGCCCGCCCGCAGCCTGTGCACATCAACATCCCGCTGCCGGTATTGCATCAGAAAATCGGCACTGAGTGGGCGGCTGTGGCGACGCCTATGAGACCGGCAGCGAGTAGTGAGTCGCTGGAAGCGTGCGCACAACTCATCGCCCGCGCGCAAAGGCCCGTGATTGTCGCCGGCGGCGGCGCCCGCGGGGTTGCGGACGGTGTCACCGGATTGGCGGAAAGGATCGCGGCGCCGGTAATCACCACCGTCGCCGGCAGAGGGGTCATCCCACCCGCTCACGCGCTCTACCCGGGCGCGCAACTCCGCGCCGATGCGGTGCAAACCCTGTTGCAGGAGTCCGACCTCGCGATCCTGCTAGGCACAGAGCTTTCGCAAACCGATCACTACAACGATCATTTGCAATTGCCTGCAAAACAAATTCGCATCAACCTGAATCCCGTCGCGCTGGCGGGAACCGAACATACCATCGCCGTACAAGCGGATGTCGGCAACGCCATCGAAGGTTTGATAGCACGCTGTGAAAAGGCACACGAAGACCACGCACGGTCTGCTGCCGAGCGCAGCCAGGTCACCCGCGAGGCACTGGCGGGCAGCATGATGCCGAAGGAACTCGCGCATATCGAAGTATTGAACGCCTTACTGGCGGAGTTACCGCACGACGCCATCGTGACCAGCGA
>JBPCXK010000532.1:0-8150 GCA_051008635.1 Gammaproteobacteria bacterium | reverse complement strand
GATTTCAGTGGTAAGGTACTAACTCCCTCGCTGACTGATTCGTTACCCTATCCGGTAACCTCTTCAAGTATCGCCCGATGCGCTGCCGCGGGCAAACGCGGGCCGAACTGGCTCACGACCCGGGCTGACGCGAGGCTGGCGATCTTGCCCGCGTCCGCAAAGCAATGGCCGTGTGTGATGCCGTACAGGAAAGCGCCTGCAAACATATCGCCAGCGCCGTTTGTGTCAATCGCTTTTACGATGTTTGGCGCGATTTTAGAGATGGTCGCGCCGTCGTGTACGAGCGCGCCGTCGGCGCCCCGCGTGATAACGAAACTGCGCGCAATCCCCTCGAGTTCCTCCACCGCTTGATCGATGGTCTCGGCCCCGGTCCAGCCGAGCGCCTCGGTCTCGTTGCAAAACAGAAGATCGACACCGTCGCCCAGCATCTCGGCGAGGCCGTCCCGGAAAAAATTCACCATAGAGGGATCTGAGAACGTCATTGCCGTCTTGACGCCGTTCGCGCGCGCGATGGTATGCGCCCGGATGGCGGCTTGTCGTGCGCTGGGGGAGGTCACGGAGTAGCCTTCCAGATAAACATATTCCGAATCCTCGATGGCCTGCTCGGACAACTCGTCGACGGACATTTCTTCCGACACGCCGAGAAACGTGTTCATGGTGCGCTCCGCGTCCGGTGTGATCATGACCAGGCACTTGCCCGTGATGCCGTCGAACAGACCTGCGTCCAGGTTGGTGTCGACGCCCGCCGCCTTGAGATCGCCAACATAGAACTTGCCGCTTTCGTCGTCGGCGACCTTGCACGAGTAGTACGCGTCGCCGCCGAAGTGGCTGAGCGCGATGATCGTGTTGGCGGCCGAACCACCGCTCGCCCATCTACCCTTGTGGTGATCCAGATAGGCGAGCAGCTGGATTTGGCGTTTCTCGTCCACCAGCGTCATGACGCCCTTGCCGATGTTGCGTTGCGCGAGGAACTCGTCCGTGACCTCGAATTCCATATCGACCAGCGCGTTGCCCATTGCGTAAACGTGATATTTCTTCATTGCTTGTCTCTGGTTTGCGCCGACAGATGACGCGGTCTGCTAAGATGCGGCCCCAAAATCCCGCCGCAGAATAAGGCCTGCCCATTTCGCCGTCCAGCGCCCCATGCAGGATATGATCGAACTCCTGGACTCCAACGGTCCGTTTGCCAGCCATCTCGAAGGTTTCCGTCCGCGCGCCCAGCAGCAGGCCATGGCAGCGCTCGTCGATGACGCCCTGCGCGCGGACAGCAAGCTCGTGGTCGAGGCGGGGACAGGTGTGGGCAAGACGTTCGCTTATCTGGCGCCGGCCGTGCTGTCAGGCAAAAAGGTGGTCGTCTCCACCGGCACGAAGCATTTGCAGGATCAGCTTTACTACAAAGACTTGCCGGTCGTTTGCGCGGCGTTGGGGGTGACACTGCGAACGGCCTTGTTGAAAGGTCGGGCGAACTATCTCTGCGTATATCGCCTGCAGATGGCGCAGGAGCAGACGCGCTCGCCGAGCCACAGTCTGGCGCAGATCAGAGACTGGGGGACGGTGACCGACACGGGGGACATTGCGGAGCTCGCGAGCGTGCCCGAAGACGCGGAGGTGTGGCCGCACGTGACGTCCACCGCCGATAACTGTCTTGGGCTCGAATGTCCGAATTACCAGGATTGTCACGTCGTCAAGGCGCGGCGCAGGGCGCAGGAGGCGGATCTCGTGGTGATCAATCATCACTTGTTTTGCGCTGATCTTGCGCTGAAGGAAGAAGGCTTCGGAGAGCTGTTGCCGAGCGCCCAGGCTTTCATACTCGACGAGGCGCATCCACTCCCCGAAATCGCAAGCGCCTTTTTTGGCGTCAACCTGAGCAGCCGGCAGTTACAGCAACTCACGCAGGATACGATCGCTGAGTATCTGCGCGATGCGCCCGACACCGCGGAGTTACGCGAATGCAGCGACCTGCTCAACAAGGCCGCGATGGACCTGCGCCTGGTTTTGGGGGTCGCGGAGCAGTCGGGTTCGTGGCCCGCCATGCGTGCGCGCGCTGAAGTGCATGCAGTATTCGACGACGTCCATGCCAGCTTGTCAGCATTACTCGAACAACTCGAAAGCGTCGCCGAGCGCGGCAAAGGTCTGCAAAGCTGCGCGCGCCGAGCCGCGCAACTCAAAACGCATGTCGAGGTGCTGAGCGAGGACAGCATTGATACCGTGCAGTGGTTCGAAACCTTCCGCCGCAGCTTCGTGCTACACAGCACACCGCTGGAAATCTCCGACGTGTTCAGGCGCCATATCGAAAGTTATCCCTGCGCCTGGGTGTTTACATCGGCAACGCTTACGGTCGGTAGCGAGTTCGGCCACTTCACCAAACGACTCGGGCTGAGCGACGACATGATTTG
This sequence comes from Gammaproteobacteria bacterium, assembly GCA_051008635.1. Classification (GTDB taxonomy): domain Bacteria; phylum Pseudomonadota; class Gammaproteobacteria; order JBPCXK01; family JBPCXK01; genus JBPCXK01. The sequence goes on along the minus strand of JBPCXK010000532.1, from coordinate 5,754 downwards.
CGAATCGCTGGCGAGCCCATACGATTTCGCTAACAATGCTTTGCTGTATCTGCCCGGCACGCTGCCGGACCCCGCGAGCAGCGCTTACACCGGTGCGGTTGTCGAGGCGGCAGTGCCCGTGTTGCGTGCCAGCGGTGGACGCGCGTTCCTGTTGTTCACGAGTCATCGCGCGTTGCGTCAGGCCGCGGGATTGATCGAGCACAAAGTCGATTATCCTTTGCTCGTGCAGGGTAGCGCGCCACGTCGGGAGCTCCTCGAGCGGTTTCGCGAAGCCGGCAACGCGGTTTTGTTGGGCACCAGCAGTTTCTGGGAAGGTGTGGACGTGCGCGGCGAGGCTCTGAGCTGCGTGATTATCGACAAGTTGCCGTTTGCCTCGCCTGGCGATCCGGTTGTGCAGGCGCGCATCGATGCCATGAAGGCGCGCGGCGACAATCCTTTCATGGGATTCCAGCTGCCGGCCGCGGTCATTGCCCTGAAGCAGGGCGTGGGCAGGCTCATTCGGGACTATGACGACACAGGCGTATTGATGATCTGCGATCCGCGGCTGCAGACGCGTCCATACGGGCGCGTGTTTTTCGAAAGCCTCCCGGGCATGCCGGTGGTGCAGGATTTGCGTCTGGTCGAGGCGTTTTTCGAGTCCGTGCGATGAAGCTGCTCGCGCTCGAGACGGCCACCGACGCATGCTCCGCAGCCTTGCTCATCGACTGCGAAATCACGAGCCGCTTCGAGGTGGCGCCGCGCCGTCATACGGAATTGATTCTGCCCATGTGTGAGCAGTTGTTGAGCGATGCGGGCTTTGAGCTCGCGCAGCTGGACGCCGTCGCTTTCGGCCGCGGACCGGGTTCGTTTACCGGCGTGCGCATAGCGACCGGTGTCGCGCAGGGGATTGCGTTTGCGTCTCAAATACCTACTGTGCCGGTGTCGACGCTCGCAGCGCTCGCGCAGCGCGCCATCCGTGAAGGCGGTAAGTCTCATGTGGTTGCGGCCCTCGATGCGCGCATGGGCGAGGTGTATTGGGGCTGTTATGAGCGCGATGACAGTGGCAACGCGCGCGTGCACGGCGAAGAGCATGTGACACCGCCGCAAGACGTGTGGGCGTCCAGGGAGCCGGCATGGTACGGCGTAGGCAGCGGTTGGGCCAGCTATGCCGCTATACTTGCCGAAAAGTTGCAGGCCGGAGGCTATGACGGCGGGGCATTGCCGCACGCGCAGCACGTCGCGGAGCTTGCCGCAATTGCCTTTCGTGGCGGCCTTGCGGTGCCGGCGGAACAGGCGGCGCCAGTGTACTTGCGCTACCGCGTGACTGCTGGCCGGGAATAGCGGTGTAATCGTCGACGATGTTTCGCCCCTTCGAGTTATTCGTCGGTCTGCGCTACCTGCGCTCGAAACGCCGCAACCGGTTTATCTCCTTTCTGTCGCTGGTTTGTATCGCGGGCCTGGCGCTATCGCTCACCGTGTTGATAACGGTGGTGGCGGTGATGAATGGTTTTGAGAAAGAAGTGCAGGAGCGGCTGCTCGGTGCGGTCGCGCATATCGTCATCTCTGTTCCAAGCGGGACGGACTGGCAGCAGTTGGCCGACGTCACTGCGGAGCATCCTCGCGTGCTGGGCGTAGCACCCTATATCACCGGTCAGGCGATGGTCATCAGGAACCGGCAGCCGCAGGGCGTGATCGTTCACGGTGTCGAGCCGCAACGAGAGCACACGGTGTCGGACTATGCGGCGCAACTGCGTTCCGGTAAGTTGCAGGATCTGACATCGGGCGGGCGCGGGATTATTGTCGGCAAGACACTCGCGGAATCGCTCGGTGTAGATCGCGGCGACGCGGTGACTCTGTTGTTGCCGCGGCCGGGCTCGGACTTGCAAACCGGCTTGCCGCTGATCAAGCGCTTTTCGGTGACCGGCGTCTTCGAAACCGGGCTCAGCGACTTCGATGAGAACGTCGTGCTGCTGCATATCGAAGACGGCATCGAGTTGTTCAACCCGGGCAGGGGCGTGACGGGCGTACGCGTGAAGCTGGACGACTCGTTTGCCGTTGGCAGCGTGCAGCAGGAGCTCGCGCAGGCGCTACCGGCACGCGCATTCATGTACGACTGGCGCAGGAATCATCGTAACTTTTTTCTTGCGCTTGCGCATCAGAAGAGAACGATGTCGATCATACTGCTGCTTATCGTCGTCGTGGCGGCCTTCAATCTGCTGAGCGCAATTGTGATGATGGTCAAGGAAAAGGAAAGCGCGATCGCGATCTTGCGCACTCTCGGGGCAACGCCGCTGCGGGTGATGATTATTTTTGTCATACAGGGTACGGTAATCGGTCTTATCGGCACTGCGTTGGGCGTTTTGGGCGGTGTGGCGCTGGCAGCCAATGTCGAGATTATCGTGCCGGCCGTCGAGCAGGCGTTCGAGCTCGACCTGATACCACACGACGTCTATCCGATATCGGACCTGCCTTCCGATCCGCGATGGCCAGAAGTGTTCGGCATCGGCGCAATGGCGTTTGCGCTCAGTGTGCTGGCGACAGTTTATCCATCATGGCGGGCGGCTCGTACCCGGCCGGCGGAGGCGTTGAGGTACGAGTGACCATATCCCTGCTACCGAACATCCAGGAGCACACTGACGATGACCGTGGGAAACACGATCCGCTTTTACTTCGACTACGTCTCGCCCAACGCCTATATCGCGTGGACGCAGCTTGGTGAGCTGGCTGGTAAATACAGATGCACAGTTAAACCCGTGCCGGTGTTGTTCGCTGGCTTGCTGAACGCCTACGATCAGATGGGTCCGGCGGAAATACCGGCGAAATATGCGTGGATGGCCGCCAACATGTTGCGCAAGACGCAGCAACTCGGTGTGCCGTTCAATCCGCCGGTTTTCCACCCTTTCAATCCCTTGCTGGCGTTGCGGGTAAGTTCTCTGGACACACCGCCGGCAACCCGCGACGCATTGGTCGGCGCGCTGTTCAGCGCCGTGTGGGTAGATGCACAGGACGTCACCGACAACGCTACCGTCGCGCGTATTGCCACCGCTGCGGGATTGGACGGCGCAGAGGCGGTCAGGCGCGGCAATGATACCGAGGCGAAGCAACGTGTGCGGCAACAAACCGACGCCGCCATTGCCGCGGGCGTGTTCGGCGTGCCCACGATGATCGTCGGCGAGGAGCTGTTCTGGGGTTACGACGACTTCGCGTATCTCGAACTGTATTTGCAGAGTAAAGACCCTATCGACAGCGTGCGGCACACGTTGCAGGACTGGCAACAGGTCCGTGCGTCGGCGGTCCGGAAGAAGGATTAACATCAGAGACCGCCAAGCGCCACCCCCAGTCCTGGGAGTTGGCGCTTGGACGGCCATGCTACACTTCTGGTGCAGCTATGTGAGCGTAGGATCGGCTTCTCTTATGCGCTCTCGCTCGCCTCGCAAAGCAGACACGCCGAGTTCGTCGATGTCCCAAATCGTTGGCCAGGCCCCGGTACGGTTCAGCGTCTTCGGGTCCGTAACCTCAGACGTTAGGTGGTGTCGAGCTCGGAGCCGCCTCATCGTGTTGTAGAACGAGCTGTGTTTGACGTCAAGCGAAAGTTTATCTCTGATTTTCGTTTTGACTTCGATACCGCTAAGCTTACCGTGGTGAGATAGGATTGCTAGTATGTAGTACTCTAGCAATGTGTTGATCTTGGCATTGTCGCCGGACCTGTCCGCCACGTTTTTCTCCTTGTGACATGGCGTTGCAGTTAGCCTCGGTTATCAAACCGAGACGGAAAAAGACTCGTTAGTAATCCTTTCTACAGGTGGCCCCACGTCGCTGCGGGGAGCGGGGGGTGACTATGAGCCGCTACGTGTCTGGCTCGGAGGACGCGGCGAATCTTAAGAATACTTTGACATCGGTCAAATGTCCACGGAAGGTGATGTCAAACCACGGTAAAACGCGTCAATTTCGGTTGAGGGATGCAACCCAGTTCCGCCTTAGCACATCGGGTGTCGAGTGTGTAACATACCGAGTCGCGTCATGCTGGCCAACTAACGTATTAATGGAACCCCTACACTTCTCGACCGTCGAGTCGATGGTCAAATCGCTGAAGCCCGATTCTCCGGTCTATTGTTTTCGGCCACAGGAGTTTCATCAGCGCGCGCGGGAGTTTCTGGATTTCTTCCCCGGCCGTGTGCTGTATGCGGTCAAGTGTAATCCGCATCCGTTGGTGTTGCGATCGCTGTACGAGGCGGGTGTGCATCACTACGATACCGCGTCGCTGGAGGAAATCATACTCATTCGCAAGAGCTTTCCCGACGCGGATTGTTATTTCATGCACCCGGTCAAGCCGCGTGGCGAGTTGAAGAAGGCCAACGGCCGTTACGCCGTCGCGCATTACGTCATCGACAATGAGGGTGAGCTGGAGAAGCTCGTCGCCGAGATCGGCAAGGGCGACGGACGCGTCGTGCTGGTGCGGATGAAAACGCCCTCGTACGATGTGGCGATCAAGCTGTCGGAAAAGTTCGGTGCGCCGCCGGAAGAGGCGGTGGGTCTATTGCGCATGGTGAAAGAGGCCGGGTTTCAGCCGGGACTGGCCTTCCACATCGGGTCCCAGTGCCGCGAGCCCGCGGCGTTCACGGATGCCATCCGCATCGCGGGTGAGGTCAATGCAAAAGCAGACGTCGACCTGCACTACTTCGATATCGGCGGCGGTTTTCCAATTCAATATGCGGACGACAGGGTGCCCGTGCTCAGGGCGTATTTCGACGCCATCGCCGCGGCGCTGAAGCGGATTCAGTTGCGCAAGGACTGCGTGATCATGTGCGAACCGGGGCGCGCGCTCGTGGGCAGCGGTTGCTCTGTCGTCGTGCGTGTGCTGATGCGCAAGGCGGACACGATCTATATCAACGACGGCATCTACCACAGTTTTTCGGAGAGCTTTTTTGGCAAGGTCAAATTCCCCGTGCGGGCGGTACCCGCGCCAGGCAGAACATTCTCGAAAGAGGCTCAGGAGTTTTCCATATTCGGCCCGACTTGCGACTCGCTGGACATACTGGAGCACAAGTATGCATTGCCCGACGACATTCAGGAGGGCGATTGGTTGGAGTTCGGGCAAATGGGCGCATACTCCAACGCCCTGCGCACGATGTTCAACGGGATCTATCCGAATACGTTTGTAACGGTCAATGCGCCGCCGTTGGCGGTTTGAACGTGAAGTTGTGCGTCAGTGACATTCTCACCGCCTCATGCCGGAAACCGCATTGCGGTTAACCGGCATCCAGCTCGATCGTCTAAAAGATCCTGGAACGCTACCGCGTTTTCCGGGAGCGACACACTCATGTTCGTCATCAGAGCGCTGACGGTTCCGAGCTTCTTTTCAATTGCCTACCACCTTCATGTCCGCAAAGATAGCCGGCGGCATACGATGCTTGAGTCGTTTTTCGTCGTTCTTGAATTTCCAGTCGAATACCGCGGTATAGGCCATGGTGGCGCGCACGTATTCGCGCGTCTCGTAGATCGAGATGGTGTCGACCCAGATGTCGGTAGGCAACGGCGCCTTCGGCAGCCATTCGCGCACCCGCTTTGGCCCGGCGTTGTACGCCGCAGCCGCGAGCACGGGGCTGCCGAAACGGTCCAGCATCTGCCGCAGATAGGCGCTGCCGAGTGTGATGTTGTACGCCTCGTCGCTGAGCCTTGAGCCGGAATGTTTCAGCCCCAGTTTTTTGGCGGTTTGCCTGGCAGTCGCGGGCATGAGCTGCATCAGCCCCAAAGCGCCGGCGGACGAGCGTGCAT
>JBPCXK010000531.1:0-5641 GCA_051008635.1 Gammaproteobacteria bacterium | reverse complement strand
GGATTGTTCGTGGCCACCGCATCAACGAGCGTGCGGCGCGGTTCGTTGTCGAAACGCCCGGCGCCAAGCGTGAAATATGGGGAAATTCGCCAATCCGGAAACGGGTGCGAGATCAGATTGGCGTGATAGAGCAAGCTGCTGGAAAACCGGCCCGAGACCCGTGAGACAGACAGCTCCACCGACAGGACATCACGCAGGCGGTAGGCGGCGCGCAGGGTGACAACCGGATCGCTATCGAACATCCCGCCCGCCACGCCGAACTCCAGGCGCCGTCGCAGAAAGTCGTCGAGCAGCACATCGCGAAAGCTGGTCTCGATGCCCGCGACCGTCAGCGTTTTCTCCATCTGCGCCCGGTCTGCCCAACCTTCCCTGCCTGTCAATGTACGTACTTTGAACCAGTCCGTTTTGCGTTTGAGGATCTCAACCCATCTGCCACGCTCGACCACGTGGACGATGGGATAGCCGCGCCCCGGCCCGGTGTGCATCTCGATGAAGGGCTCGGTGACTTGTACGCGCGGCCGCTCCGCGGCCTGCAGGGTGAGAAACAAGAACAGTTGGCCTACCAGGCACACGCCGATTCTGGTCATGGCGCCCCAGCCCGCATGTTGTACCAGGATCCGAATTTTTGGGTGAGGACTGGGCGTTCAGGTCGGACGATCATCCGCAAAGCATAGCCCGACTATGGTTTGCGGGTGAGCGTTCGAGCTGGACGTGCCAGATACCTGCCCAAAAACCGGATAGCGGGCTTGGGGACATTTCGTTATTCGCTAACATTCGCGTAAGTGGCTGTACCACTTCACTAAGAGAGAATCTCGTGGCGCCCTGGTGCAACATGTGGGCTCCAGTATCCCACTTCCCTTCTGGCAGGGAAACTCAAAAACCGCACTGGCTCAGATTTGGCACACTACAAGCGCCGCAACCCGCGCTGTTTTGGTCGTCTACGCGTAATGATATCCAGTCGATGATTGCCTGATAACACACATCACCCGTGCCGGGGAAAATGTCGCCGCCGGTGTGAGTGCCGGAAATGTCAGACGTCCCTGCCAGTGGCTCGAGCAATAGCTTGCTGTCCGCCGGGCGCCCGAGGTTGGAAAATGCTCTGGCAGTGTTGAAATTGGCGGCGAGATCCGCGTCCGTGCCCGGGTTCGGGATGATCTTGAAGGCGCCACCGGAGCCCGAGGAGTTGTCGTGACAACCGCCCGCGGAGCACGTGACCTGCCCCGTCGCGCCCAGCAAGACCGAATGAAAGATCGGATCGACGCAGGTACGGTAATCCGCCAGGCACTGCGTTTGTCCGGTGCGCGGCGCCTCCCCAACCGTGACCGGATCGCAGCCAGCCAACGTCATCAGCACCGCCGCAAGCGCCGCGGCTCGCGGGAGATTCACCGTTTACCGAGCCGCTGCCTCAAGGACAGGTGGCATTGTTGGCCCTGGCATCGTCGATCCATGCCAGTATCTTGCCATACGCCGCGCTGTTGGTGGCGAGCACCGCCGATCCGCCGCCAGCTTGCGGATGCACAGGCGATGGTGGCACGCCGCTCGCGCTCGGCCGGGACAGTATCGGATTATCCTCGGGCGTGCAGACATCGTTGACCATGGCCGTGGATACGTTGAAGTCTCCAGTCGGATTGCCTGTCAGCACGAATCGATTACCGGAAAACATGTCGTTGACATCGTCCGTATCCGGTGAACTGCCCGTGTTACCGAAGGGCTTGTGGCAGCCGGCGCAATTGCTGAGCAACTCATCGTGCACACTCGCGCCGCCGCTTGCATCCACGAACAACGCTTCGCTCAGGCCCTTGAGGCCGCCGACGATCTCATCACGCTCCCTCAGACCATTGGCATTCACATCGACGAACGGATCGTTGATGAACTGTGCGCCGTTGTCGATCCACGTGGCCACCAGAAATCGCTCGGAATCATTGAGCAGGGTCTGGTGGTTGTTGGGATCAGGATTCAAGAGAGGCTGCTCGGCGCGTAACTCCTGGCCATAGAGTTTTTCGATCAGGTGCGAGCTGCGCGAACTGTTGCCGGAACCGCCGACCATGACCATCGGTGCTTCGCGCTCTATCATCACTTCGCCGTCCTCGTCGATAGTGGTGATCGGCTGACCCTGATCGTCGAGCAACGGATTGCCGATCATCAGCTCGTCATACGATACCACACGACCCTCGGCCCCGGCGGCGCTGGATAGATCCAGCTCGGCCGCGGCCGCCGCGCCACTGTGACAACTCGTGCACGCCCTGTCCCAAAGTGGTTGTATGTGTTGGGCATAGTTGATGAAGCCGTTCGCCGGTGCGGCCGTCGTGAGCTGCGAGTAATCGCGGGTAAGCGTATCCGGGCCGCCAGTCCACACGTCAGTGAACGCGATGCTCTCACTCAGTTGCAGCGCGGATGGTTCCAGGCGCGTGCGGGTCTCGGCCATGGACTCACCCGACTGCGCCGCCAGTATGGTGTTGGGGTGATTACCGGCGATAGGCGCCGAATTCAGCGCGCTGCCGCGCCGTGGTGAATGACAACCGTTGCAGGTACGCGTCTCTCCCGGGCGCACCTGCAGCCAGTTGGTGTGGGTCTGGAAGGCGCGGCCTTCGGCGTCGAGAACGGACAACGACAGCGGTACATCCGCGGGCACTTCGATTTTGATCGACCCGTCGGGCTCGACGTCGGCGTAACCGATGACCTGTTGCATCTCGAAATCGGACTCGCCGATCTGCTCCATGGATATACCCGACGGCGTGCGCACGGCCTTTCCTATGCGCACGAAGCGCGCAGGTCTTTGAGCAGCAGTCGTCAGCAAGGGATTTTTGAGCGTGGCAAGATCCGCTACACCGTCCGCATTTCTCGGTAAAGACTCGCCGGCGACCAGCACGCTGTCGCCCATGATGTCGAGAAAGTCGGTGTCGTACACGCTCTTGACGTTGAGAATGCCGGCGCCGCGAGCGGCCAGAGAACCGGCGGGCGCGGCGTCTTTGTTGTGCACGATATTGGGCTTATCCGAGATCACGTTCGGCAGCGGCCGGGGCGCGATGGCGACCGGATCGGTCAGGGCAACGAGACATTGCTCAGTCGCGTTGTCGAATGGGGGGGTCTCCACCGGGCGCAGGGTCTGTGCACCCAGGTCGAGCATGTAGATGCCGTAGCAAGGCGGCGCCTCTACTGCTTCTTGCTGGCCGGTGGCGGGGTCGGTTTCCATCACGGTTGGCGTAGCTGTCCAGCTAACGAGCGCGCGGTTGGTGCCGTCCCACAGCGGATACGGCGTGCTGTAACGCCCCTTGGTGGAGACGTCTTCGCCCAAGGGTATTTCCACCCCGCCGGTGACGCCGAGCGTGGCCTGCACTTGCCCCGCGCCTGTGGCATTGGCGTTGGCGGGTTGGTTGATCTCGGAGAAATTCTTGACATCGACTATCATCAACGCGCCGCCTTCGTGCGTGCCGGACAGGGGCATCAAATCCGACAGGACCCGCCCATCCGGCATCTCGCGCGGATGCAGATAACTGTTGCCGGGACTGAATGCGCCGTATTGCACAAATATGTTGGCGCCGTCCGGATCAGTGGTGAACAGCGGGAAGTGATTACGGTTGGCGAAGTGATCCCAGCGCGCAAACAATATCTGCCCGGACATCAACACCGCGGGATTACGATCATGGCTGGGGTTCCCAGAGATCTGGCGAATATCGGAGCCATCCGGCTCCATGACATGCAGGCTGATCGCTTCCTCGCGCTCATACTCATCAAGGCCCGCATACGGCTCGGTGCCTTCTTCCACGAGAATCTGCCGCGATTTTTCCTGGCGGTTCGAGGAGAACACTATGCGACCGTCCGGCAGGTAAGCCGGATCGACGTCGTCCCCCTCGTTGGCGAGCACGTCGTCCGTGATCACACGTTCGAGCGAATTGCCGACGATGTCGAACTCCCACACGCTCCAGGTCGGATCAATCGGTCGCCGCATGGAGAAGATGATGCGCCTGCCGTCATATGAGACCTCGGGATCGGAGACATCACCCGCGCCGCCGGTGGCCTCCCCGGTGATGTTGCGCGCGACCGCGCTGGCCGAAGACACATCCCTGATGTACAAATCTCCACCCGGAGAGAAGATGACGCCGTCGGTGGGATTGCCGAGAGTCTCGGCGTTGCGTTTCACATAAGCGATGGAGGGCTCGCCCTGAATGACCACCCGGTCCGAGGAATCCGCGCCGTCGCCGCTGCACCCGAACAGCGCACCCGTTGCGGCGATCAGAATAAGGGAAGATAGTTTCCTCATGGGCTCACTCCCTGCTGTTGTAGCGCATTCCGTTGGGCGGCCCGCCGTGCGTTCGCGGAGCCACGTTTTGTCCGATCCGCCAGTTTATACATGGACTCAAGGGCAACCATGGGACTAATCAAGATGGATGGAGGGGAAACGCCGATGTACGCCGTGAACAGCCCCGCCAGCGGTAAGCCCCCAATTTTTCAAAGTATTTTATTGGCTCCGCATATTCTACCGGTATTGACACCCCCTTTGAAAATGCGATGGGGTTTCAGCGATTCCGGCGCAATGCACAAGATCAAGGACGAGGCGGCCTTAGCCCGGACGAATAGTGCAGCTTCCCGTCCTTGTCGACGATGACGGCCTCGATCGCCGGCAGGGATTCGATCAACTCCAACCCAAGCGCGACACCCATCACGAAAACGCTGGTCGACAAGGCATCGGTAGTCGTGACGTCGGGGCCCAACACCGTCACGCTGCGTACTTCGCGCGCGGAGTCACCGGTGCCGGGATTGAGAATGTGGTGATAACGCACGCCATCTTCCTCGAAGTAGCGTTCGTAGTCGCCGGACGTGGAAATCGACTCATTCGCCAGCGCCAGCTTGGCCACCAACCGATCCTTATCCCGCGGATCCCGCACGCCGACCACCCACGGTCGGCCGCGGCGATCGCCGAGCAAACCCGTATCGCCCCCCACGCTCACCATAGCATGGGCGATCCCACGGTCGCGGAGTATATGCAAGGCGCGATCTACCGCGTGACCCTTGGCAATGCCGCCGAGATCGATCCTCACGCCGTCGCGGTCGAAGCTGATCGCCAGCTCGGCGGCATGCACACGGACGAGCCGATAATCGATACCTGCCAGTGCCGATTCAAGCGCAGCCTCGCCCGGGCGCACTTTGGCGCGGTAGTCATACAAATATCCGGCGCTGGCGTAGGTGACGTCGAAAGCGCCGCCGGTCAGTTGCGAGAAAGCCAGCGCCCGCTCAATCAGTGATATGAGCTCACCGCTGACCGCGATCGGCCTGGCAGCCGCATCCCGGTTAATTCTCGACAATTCGCTGGCCGCATCGTAAGAGCTCATGAGCCGATCTATGCGACGCATCTCGGCCATCACCGCACATACGGCGGCAACGGCGATCTCATCGTCTTGATGCCAGACCTCAGCGCTGACCGAGGTGCCCATGATCGCTTGCTCATCGTGCTGCCAGTCGGCAATGGCAATGGACGCAAATGCGACCATGAGCAGCAAAGTCGCTGTGCAACAACTAGCCCGCATATCTCACCACGATGACGGCGCTGGCTTGATCTTTGATTCCACAACGCATTTTCTTCTTCTCGGAAATACGACCTGTATTCCTCGTTTCAGAAAATGCCTTGTGAAATCAAATCTCT
>JBPCXK010000530.1:0-5406 GCA_051008635.1 Gammaproteobacteria bacterium | reverse complement strand
GCGATCATCTCGCCCCGTGGTGAGAAATGCGGGCTAGTGGTTCACAGCGGACAAAACCATATTCAACCTACTTCTCGCACATCGCGATAACGCGCGATGGCCCGCCGGCGCCGCGGACGTGCTTGGGTGCGCCGACCACGAGCGTACAGGAGCCGGGTTTGGCCATCGCGAGCTGACCGAGATTGGCGGCGTTTTCGACGAGCTTGACGCCGCGTTGCAGCAGGCGCACATGGGCGTACCAGGAGTTCGTCCACTTGTCGTCCTCGCCTCTGGCTGATTCGCCGGAGTCGACGCCGATGTTGTCGGCCACAATGCCACTGACCTTGATGTTCTTTTTATCCATCAGCTCGATCAGTTTGTCGACCGCGCCGTGACTGATTCCGGGATGATTCCAGCCGTTGATGTAGGGGTCTTTGGCGAAATCGGCGCCCTGAAAGAAAAACTTCGACCAGGCCGTGTTGAGCACCAGCCATACACCATCGTCCAGCTGGTCGGCTACCGCCCCGATATCGTCAGCGGTTACGACATTAGGCGAGCTCTCGGAAAAATCCGTAACGCCTTTGTCCGGGCTGGGCTTGCCGCCGTTTTTGGCGAGCTCGGTCTCCACGCGGCCGGAGATGTCGATGAGCACAACAGGGCCGGTCAGATCGTTGGCGTCGAGCTGATGTGTCCGCTTACGGTCTTTCGGCGGCGTGCCGCCGGGCTCCATCGAGGCGTCGTTGTTCGCGTAATGCGCCGGCGAATCGAGGTGCGTGCCGTGGTGCTCCCCCAAAATGAGCCGCCCGACCTCGAATTTTCCCTGATTGGTGGGGAAATCGGAGAATGACAAAATCGCTTGGCCCGCGAACGATGGTATGGGCACGCTGTCGCCCCACGGCTGATTCGTATCCGGTTTCATCGGATCGCCTTCCATGGGTTTGAAAGTCGGTATCGGATGGGTCAGGTCCAGTACGAACGTCTCGGCGAAGGCTGATGTGGTTGCCGACAGGCTTATCCACACGGCCGCCGCCAGGAATTTCTTGAGCATGTCGCCTCCCTTGTTGTTGCTTTCGATGGTTGATGGATACAGTTGAGTATTGCACGCTAAGCACAAACATCAACATCTTTTGTGGCGTGGCGGCGAGAAGCCGCATGACGCTTCTCAGTCTCTCTCTGACAATCTATACTCACGCACGTTGCGGAATCGGCATCGCGAAAGACAGCCCCGATCAACAGATTGCCTGGGTTGCAAGTCCCACGTGTTCACACACGGCCCCGATCGGGCTGCGGCCCATGAATTCATCGCCGCGGAGATAGTTCGCCGGTGTCACCATAGCGTTGAATAAATAGGCTACACTCTTTAGTACCTTACCGGTGAAATCTTGGACAAAAAGACCAAGAATTTCTCGACCGGCGATCGCGCCGGGGTGAGGCGGACTTTTCCACGCCTTGTCCACGGCCGCGCGCCTCAAACGCCGGCGAAGCGGTGGGCAAGGGGTGGTAAAGTCCGCCGTTGAGGGGGCACAAGTTTTGGTTTCCGACTATGCCGGGTTAGGCGAAGCCACTGAAGTTGGTTGTTGCGCACCTGAGGTAGCTCATCTCCTGTTCGACTCTGTGAGGAGACAATTATGATTTCCCTGGAAGTTAATGGTAAACAGCATCAAGTCGACGTCGAACCCGACACGCCGCTGTTGTGGGTCTTGCGCGATTCGCTGGGTATGACCGGCACCAAGTTCGGGTGCGGTATTGCTGCATGCGGCGCTTGCACGGTGCACGTCGATGGTGCGGCCATGCGATCTTGCGTGTTGCCGGTCTCGGCGGTAGCGGGCAGGAAGATCACCACGATCGAAGGTTTGTCTTCCGACGGCAGTCATCCCGTGCAAAAAGCCTGGGTGGTCGAAGAAGTGCCGCAGTGCGGATACTGTCAGTCCGGGATGATTATGGCGGCTGCGGCGTTGCTGAAAGAAAAGCCGAGGCCGAGTGACGCCGATATCGAGACCGCAATGACGAATATCTGCCGTTGCGGTACCTATAGTCGCATTCGCGCCGCGATACACCGCGCAGCCGGAGGATCGCCTAATGCCTGAGGAAATCACCATAACCCGGCGAGGTTTTCTGCAAGTCAGCGCTGCCACGGCGGGTGGCTTGTTGTTGGGTTTTAATCTCCCGGCAGGCGGGCGTTTCGCGCGCGCCGCGGGTAACAGCCAGACCGCGATCAACGCGTGGTTACGTATCGGCAGCGACGACACGATCACGGTTATCGTGGGCAGTTCGGAGATGGGGCAGGGCGTATACACGTCGTTGCCCATGCTTATCGCCGAAGAGCTCGACGTGGACTGGAACCGCGTGAAGGGCGAGATGGCGCCGGCGAACCCCACCTACAACAACCGCATCTTCAACCTGCAGGGCACCGGCGGCAGCACCAGCATACGCGCGTCGTTCGACTTTCTGCGTGAGGCCGGCGCAAGCGCGCGCGAGATGTTGCGTCAGGCCGCAGCCAAGGAGTGGGGCGTGCCGCTCGATGACTGTGTGGCGAGAAACGGTTACATCGTCCAGGGTGACCGCAGAGCGAGTTACGGTTCACTCGCGCAGGCAGCGGCGAAAATAGAGCCGCCGGCCGAAGTCGAGCTCAAGATGCCCGCGCAATGGCGTTATATCGGCAAAGCGATGCCGCGTTTGGACACGCCCGCCAAGGTCAACGGCAGCGCGGAATTCGGTATCGACGTGCAAATCGAGGGTATGCTCGTAGCGACTGTCGGCGCCTGCCCCGTGTTCGGTGGCAACTGCAAGAGCATCGACGAGAAACCTGCGCTGGCGGTGAAGGGTGTGCGGGCCGTGGTGCCGCTTCTCGACGCGTTGATCGTCGTGGCGGACGGCTACTGGTCAGCGAAGAAAGGCCTCGAGGCGCTGAAGCCCGAATGGGACAAGGGCGAGGCGGCGGATCTGAACGGTGACGCGATCACGGAAGAGTTTCGTGCCGGGCTCGAGGAGATGGGCGCGGTCGCCAGGGATGAAGGCGACGCGGCCGCCGCCATCGCGGCCGCGTCCAGGACTGTCGATGCTCTGTACGAGGTGCCGTATCTGGCGCACGCTACCATGGAGCCCATGAATGCGACAGCGCACGTGCGCGCCGATGGCGTGGACATCTGGGCGCCGACACAGGCGCAGGGTCCGAGCCAGCATGTGGTATCGCAAATGCTCGGCCTCAAGCCGGAACAGGTGCAGGTGCACACGACGTTCCTCGGTGGCGGATTTGGACGTCGCTTTGAGCTCGACTTTGTGCTCTACGCGGTGCAGGCTTCCAAGGCTGTCGGCGCGCCGGTCAAGGTCGTATGGTCGCGCGAAGAGGATATGCGCCACGACTTTTATCGCCCCGCCGCGCTCGGGCATTTGCGCGCCGGACTGGATGTGGACGGCAAGCCTGTTGCGCTCGAGAGCAAGCTCGTGTGCTCGTCCATCATGACGCGCGTGTTTCCGGACTTCGTGAAAAACGGCGTAGACCCTGTGTCCGTCGAAGGCGTTGCGGATACGCCTTACGGATTTGCCAATATGCACGCGGAATACATCATGAAAAACACCGCCGTGCCGGTGGGGTTCTGGCGTTCGGTCGGCAATAGCCAGAACGCGTTCTTCATGGAGAGTTTCATGGACGAGCTGGCGCACGCAACGAAGCAGGATCCGCTGAATTTTCGGCTCAACATGCTCAGCGGCAAACCCCGGTATGAGAAAGTCCTGCAAACTGCAGCGACGGCAGGGCAGTGGGGCAAACCCGCGCCTTCAGGAAGGGCGCGCGGTGTGGCCCTGCACGAGTCGTTCGGCTCGATCGTCGCCGAGGTGGCCGAGATCTCACTGGACGGCCCGAATATCCGGGTGCACAAGGTCGCCTGTGCGGTCGATTGCGGGCGCACCGTGAATCCCGATACGGTGATGGCGCAGATGGAGAGCTCGATCGCCTACGGGCTCACGGCGGCGCTGTTCGGCGAGATCAACGTTGAAAACGGCGGCGTCAAGGAAGGCAATTTCGACACCTACCGCATGCTCAAGCTGGCGGAGATGCCGGCTGTGGACGTACGTATCATCGAAAGCGGCGCCGAGCTTGGTGGTATCGGCGAGCCCGCGCTGCCGCCGATTGCGCCGGCAGTCGCGAACGCAGTGTTTGCCCTGACGGGAAAACGTTTGCGCAAGCTCCCGCTGCGCCTCGACATGAAACTGACATGATATGAATAGCACTGACAGCGAAGTGCTGCGCGCCGCGCACGAGTGGCTGACCGGTGGCCAATCCGTCACGCTGGTCACCGTGGCCAGAACCTGGGGCTCATCGCCCCGGCCCCCCGGCTCCTTGCTGGCGATACGTGGCGACGGGCGTCTGGTAGGGTCGGTGTCGGGCGGCTGCCTGGAAGACGATCTCATGGAACGCATCACCACGCAGCAGGAGAAATCGCACAGACCGGAAGTGCTGAAGTATGGCGTGACCAGCGAGGAGACGCAGCGCTTCGGTCTACCGTGCGGCGGCGTGGTGGAGCTCGTGCTGGAGCAATTGCCGGATGCAGCGTCAGTAGAGCCACTCATGAAGGCGATAGAGGCGCGCGAGCTGCTATTGCGGCGCCTCGACGGGGAGACCGGCGAGGCGGAGTTGCAGCCAGGCGTTGCAGACGCCAAAGAGTTTTCCTACGACGGGCAGCGTCTGAGCAAGTTGTTTGGCCCGGTGTGGCGCTTGCTGCTGATCGGCGCGGGGCAGTTGTCGCGCTACGTCGCGGAAATGGCGCTGGCTTTGAACTATCGTGTCATCGTCTGCGATCCACGCGAGGAGTACGCCCAGCCGTGGCAGGTTGCCGGCACCGAGTTGGATACACGCATGCCCGACGACGTCGTGTTGGCAATGAAGCTCGATCCCTGCAGCGCGGTGTTGACCTTGACCCACGACCCGCGCCTGGATGACATGGCGTTGATGGAGGCGCTGACCTCCGATGCGTTTTATGTCGGCGCGCTGGGCTCGGTGCGCAGCAATGAGAAACGCCGGGAACGTTTGCTGGAGCTCGATGTGCCGGCCGCGGCGATCGAGCGTCTGCATGGCCCCGTGGGTTTGCCCATCGGCAGCCGCACGCCGCCCGAAATCGCGCTCGCTATTCTCGCCGAGCTCACCGCGGCCAGGCACGGTGTCCGGCTGCAGCCGGCTGCGGAGAAGGTTGACGAGTATCGAAAAATGAGCGCGTAACTGAGTTGCTGCGGAAGCGACTTCAGGGGGCGTCGTTAAACTCAACTTGAGGACGTAGGTTGGTGCTGAGCGCAGCGAAGCCCAACGTGCCGTTGCTTATAGACGCCATGCACGTTGGGCTTCGTAGCATTCAACCAACGGCGGGGTCTTGTAGGAGCGACCTCAGAGGGTGTCTCAAACCGCCTGGTTTGTGGGTTGGGCTGAGCTCCGCG
>JBPCXK010000529.1:0-12043 GCA_051008635.1 Gammaproteobacteria bacterium | reverse complement strand
AGTCCCACGTGCTCGAACAGCTCGGCAACGCGCGCCCGGGCTTGGCGTCCGCGCGCGAGCCCATGTATGTGAAGGGGCTCGCCCACGTAGCTGCCCGCCGTCATGCGCGGATTGATGGACGAGTACGGGTCTTGAAACACGATCTGGAGTTCGCGCCGCACGGGTACCATGCGTTTGCGGTCGAACGCGGTGACGTCTGTGCCATCGAACGAGATCGAGCCCCCGTCGGGCTGGAGCAGCTTCAGGAGGGTCTTGCCGGTCGTGGATTTACCGCAGCCTGATTCACCGACCAGGCCCAGCGTCTCGCCCCGGTTGATGGCAAACGACACGCCGTCGACCGCACGCACGTAGGCGTTGACTCGGCCGAACAGTCCCTTGCGCAGCGCGAAGTGTTTGGTCAGGTTGCGAACTTCGAGAAGGGGGGCGTCCATGGCTAACTTTCGTCGGCCAAAGCGTCGGCGTGCCAGCAGGCGACCCAGTGTTGTTCGGCTTTTTGCTGGAACGGCGGATATTCCTGTTGGCAGCGCCCGTGCGCATGCGGGCAGCGGGGTGCAAAACGGCAACCCGGTGGAAGCCGGGTCAGCGGCGGCACGATGCCCGGAATCTCGTCGAGCCGCTCGCGGTGGTGTTCGCCTTGCAGGTCGTCGAGGTGAGGAATGGCGTTCAACAGCCCGCGCGTATAGGGATGACGTGGGCGCTCGAACACATCGAACACCGACGCCTGCTCGACGATGCGCCCGGCATACATTACCGCCACGCGGTCGGCGGTCTCGGCCACGACGCCAAGGTCGTGCGTGATCAGCAGAATTGCGGTGCCGAAGCGCTCCTGCAAATCAGCCATGAGGGCGAGGATCTGCGCCTGTATCGTGACGTCGAGTGCCGTCGTCGGCTCGTCCGCGATGAGCACCCTGGGGCCGCAGGCCAGCGCCATCGCAATCATCACCCGTTGCAGCATCCCGCCGGAAAGCTGGTGAGGATACTGATTCACGCGCCGCTCGGGCTCCGGGATATGCACCAGCTCCAGCATCTCTATTGCGCGTAGTCGAGCGTCGGCCGCGTTCACGCGTTCATGATGCATGACGGTTTCCGTGAGCTGGCGCTCGATGGTGAGCACCGGATTGAGCGAGCTCATGGGCTCCTGGAAGATCATCGAGATCTCGGCGCCGCGTACCTTCTCCAGGGCTTTCTCGGGCAACGATAACAGGTCCCGGCCGCGATACCAGACTTCTCCAGCCAGCACTTCGCCGGGCGGGTTTGGTATCAGACCCATCACGGTAAGCGCGCTCACGCTCTTGCCCGAGCCGGATTCGCCCACCACGGCGAGGGTTTCGCGCTCGCGCAGCGTGTAGGACACACCGTCCACCGCCGCGGCGGTGCCGGCGGCAGTACGAAACACGGTCTTCAACCCCGCAACGCGTAACAGCTCTTGTTGCATAACACTCATTCAACCTTTGTGCTGGCGGGGATCGAGCGCCTCGCGAATGCCGTCGCCGAGCAAGTTGAAGCCCAGCACTGTAAAGGCAATGGCGCAGCCGGGGAAGAACATCATCCACGGCGCCCTGGAGATGAGCTCGCGGCCCGATGCGAGCATGAAGCCCCACTCGGGCGTTGGCGGCTGTGCGCCCAGACCGAGGAAGCTCAGGCCCGCGGCGGCGAGCACGGCGGTGGATACGCCCAACGTGGCGACAACGATGAGCGGCGGAATCACGTTCGGCAGCAGGTGCCGAAACACCATCCGCACATGCCCGGCGCCAACGGCCGGGCCTGCCTCGAAATACGGTTTGCCTTTCTCGACCAGCACGACGCTGTGGGTTACGCGGGCGTAGAAGGGGATTGAAGCGATGCCGATCGCGATCATTGCATTGGTAAGTCCCGCGCCGAGGATAGCGAGGCAGGCAAGCGCGATCACGATTTCTGTGAACGAAAACAACACGTCTACACCCCGCATCAACAGCCGTTCCGTCCAGCCGCCGGCATAGCCGCCGACGAGGCCGAGCAGCAGCCCGGCCGTGAGCGAGATACCCACGGCGATGACGCCGATTTTCAGGGTCAGTCGTGCGCCAAACACCACGCGGCTGAACAGGTCGCGCCCGAACTCATCGGTGCCGAACCAGTGGGCGCCGCCGGGCGGCGAAAGCCGCTTGCCGGCACCCATCTGCAGCGGATCGAATGGTGCTATCCAGGACGCCAACAGCGCCACGACTACGAGCAAAGTCACGATGCACAGCCCAACCACACCCGTAGGGCTACGCAGCAGCGTGCGCCAGAATCGCCCACCGCGCTGCGGCATCTCATCATACACGCCCTGTGCAATACCGACGGTCGCGTTGGCCATCAGCTGTAGCGGATGCGCGGGTCGAGCCACGCGTAGAGCACATCGATGACCAGGGAAACGAGCACAACGACCGTGGCGAACACCAGAATGAAACCTTGAATGACGGGATAGTCGCGGGCAAACACTGCCTCGATTGCGAGACGGCCTATACCGTTCCAGGCGAACACGTTTTCAACCACGATGGCGCCACCCATCATGTAGGCGAACTGCAGACCCATCATGCTCACGATGGGCACCAGGCCGGCGCGCAGCGCGTGGCGATAAAGTACCACGGTTTTGGGCAGGCCCTTGGCGCGCGCCGTTCGGATGAAGTCCTGATCGAAGATGTCGATCATGGCCGAACGCGTAAGGCGCGCCAGAATCGCCGCGTTGGCGAGTCCCAGGGTCAGCGCGGGCAGCACCAGCGTGCGCCAGTCCGCGCCCGCAACCGGCAGCCACCCGAGCTTCAGCGAGAAGGTGAAGAGCAGGATCAAACCGAGCCAGAAATGCGGTATGGACACGCCGATGATCGCGACGATCATTGCGCTCACGTCGATGATCGAACCTCGCTTGTACGCGGCAAGAAAACCGAGCGAGAGTCCTATCAGCGTGGCAATGAACAGGCTCGTAGTGGCCAGCAGCAGCGTCGGTGGGAACCGGGTGGCGAGGATACTGGCGACCGGTTGATCGCCCTGTATGGATCGACCAAGGTCGCCTCTTGCGAGCCGTTTGAGGAACAGCCAGTACTGGACGTAGACGGGCTTGTCCAGCCCGAGGTTCTCCCGGATCGTCTCGATCTGCTCGGGCGATGCTTGCCATTGCGCGTACATGATGCGCACTGGATCGCCCGGCACCAGGTGAATCAGCATGGTCACGATCACGGTGGTCACCCAGATCGTGAGGACGGCGGCCAGAATGCGCTGGACTAAATAACGCGTCATGGATGCTCAGGCTCGAACTTGCACGATAGAGCGCAACGTATCGAACTCACGCTCGTGGAACGCGAAACCCCGCCATGCTGGCCAAGTGCACCGGCAGAGCAGCGGGACGCCGAGGCGCCCGCCTGTTCAATGCCGTGTGTAAGAACCGCTACTTGAGTTTCACGTCGTGGAAGTGTGGGTGCAGGAACGCGCCTACCTTCAACCCCTCGACCTCCGGGCGCGTGGCGAATACCCACTCCCAGCCCGGCGTGTACAGGCCGACGTGCACCGCGCTCTCCATCAAGTGCCTGATGACGTCCTGCACTGTCTTCAACCGTGCGTCGGGATCAATGGTCGTGCGCGTTTTCTCCAGCATGGCGTCGAGCTCAGGCGTCTGGTAACCCGCATACGCACCGGGTGAATGCCACAGCGCATAGAGAATATCCGGGTCGTACCAGCCCCACGTCATCATGTCGAAGGTGCCGGGTGTGCCTTCGTCAGTGGTTTCATTCTGCTGGCGCACCCGCGCGTTCATCGTGCCGATGTCCATGATCTCGATCTTGGCATTGATGCCCACCTGGGCGAGCTGATTCTGGAATATCTCGGCGAGCTTGTGACGGTTGCCGCCCGTCCACACGTACATCGTGGTCTCGAGTGGCTTGTCCGGCCCGTATCCGAGCTCGGCGAGCAGCGCCTTCGCCTTTTCGGGGTCGTGGGGATAGCCGTACTGCTCACAGAACTCCTGATCATTGCCGAACACGCCCCGGGAGATCGGGCACGACTCGCGCTGACTCAGCCCACCGTAAATGATGTCGATGGCAACTTCCGCATCGGTGGCGTACGCCACGGCCTGGCGCGCGCGTATGTCATTGAACGGCGGCCGGCTGATGGTAAACTCCCAGAACACGTTCTGGCCGGTATTGTCGGCTACGACGATGCCCAGATCGCCCTTTTCCTTGATCGCCGGGATGTCGTCGAATGGCGGTTCCGCGACATGTACTTCTCCTGTGCGCAACGCCGCGAGGCGGGTCTGCGCTTCCGGCACTGTCTTGACTATCAGCTTATCGATGTGCGGGGGGCCCATGTTCTGAACGGGCCTCCCGAAGTTCTTGTAGTCGGAATTTTTTTCCAGCTCGACCACGTCCCCCTTGATCCATTTCGTCAGTCTGAACGGGCCTGCACCGATCGCAGCGCTTGATCCGAAATCTTCGCCTTTGTTGGTGTCCGAATCGCACACGATGCTGGAGAAGCTGTCTGCGAGGAATGGAATGAAGGCGCCGAAGCGGCTCGACATCTTGACCTTGACCGTCAACGGATCGGGTACCGAAACGGACTCTATGGGCCCCCATGCAGTCTTGGTGAGGCTGGGCTTGTCGGCATCGAACGCACGATCGATCGTGAACTTGACGTCGTTGCCGTCGAAGGGTGTCCCGTCGTGACACTTCACACCATCGTGCAGTGCCAGCGTGTACTCGAGCCCGTCGTCGCTCACGGACCAGGACTTGGCGATGTGCGGCTGTGGCTTGCCTTCGTCATCGAAGGAAAGCAGCGTCTCGTAGATCTGATCCCAGACCTGCATGGATAAAGTACTGGTGGCGCGATGCGGATCGAGGCTGTCTATATCATCATAGCGTGCCCAAACCAGCGTGCCGCCCTCAGCGAATGATGGAACGGGTGCAAGCACACCGACGACACAAACCGCGCTCGCTGTGAGTCGCGCAAAATGCGTTGGAAAGTTTATTGTGAACATTCGAGTCTTCCTCCTTCCACGGTTCATTGTTAGTTTCAATCGCTGTGTATGAGTCACTTCTGAATTTCCCCGTTAATTCGGACCTCATTGTGCATGCAGCGAGAGCTTATAGATTGCTTTACATTAACATGGGTGGCATGTTTGGCGCACAATTTTCACGGGTCACGGAATACGAGCTGTATTTCCGACTGAGGAAAATTCGTTGTGGATTCAAAGATCAAGCGAGGGTTCGTCATCGTGGTGAGATATGCGGGCCAGGCCAGGCGTCGAAAGCTTGTTGCGCAGAATTCGCTCGTGTTTACGTTTGGCGAATCAGGCCGCCCAGAGCTGAATACAGCATGAAAGCGAATCAAGAAACAATTCTCAAAGATCTCGTCCTGATAGGCGGCGGTCACAGCCACGTCGCAGTGCTCAAGAGCTTTGGCATGAAACCGATACCCGGCGTGCGCCTGACGGTCATCGCGCGAGATGTGCAAACGCCTTATTCGGGCATGCTGCCGGGTTACGTCGCCGGACATTACAGCTATGACGAGGCTCATATCGACCTGCGTCCTTTGTGTCAGTTTGCCTCGTCTCGTCTGTACCATGATGAAGCGGTATGCATCGATACCGGGAACAAGAAGGTAATATGCGCCGACCGACCACCAGTTACCTACGATTTGCTGTCGATCAACATCGGCTCAAGACCCGAGATTGCCAGTGTTCCCGGAGCGAGCGATCACACTACGCCGGTTAAACCCATTAACCGCTTCGTCGATCGCTGGCACCGCCTGGTAGATCGAGTGTTGCAGCAACCAGGCCCGCACCGCATCGGCGTGGTTGGCGCTGGACCGGCCGGTGTCGAGATTCTACTGGCCATACAGTTCCGCTTGCGGCAACTGCTGAATGCCGAACGACGTGGCGGCGAGGAGCTGGAGTTTCATCTGGTCAGCAAGTCCGAGCGTATCATCCCGGCTTTTCAACGCGGTGTCGGACAACGGTTTGAGCGCGTGCTGCAGCAACGCGATGTGAACGTCTATCGCGGCGTTGCGGCAACGCGCGCCGGCGATGGTGAGCTTGCCCTGGAGGATGGCCGCAAACTGGAGCTTGATGAAATCCTCTGGGTAACCGGGGCCAGCGCGCCTGCGTGGCTGAAGGAGTCCGGCCTGGACGTCGATGACGATGGCTTCGTAACCGTGCATAGCAGCCTGCAGTCTACATCCCACGAGGATATCTTCGCGGCCGGCGACGTTGCCCACGTCGTAAATCATCCGCGTCCAAAAGCCGGCGTGTTTGCCGTGCGGCAAGGCAAGCCTTTGGCAAGGAATCTGCGTCGCGCCTTACTGGGGCAACCGCTCAAACCATTTGCCCCGCAATCTACCATGTTGGCGCTGATCAGCACCGGCGACCGTTACGCCGTCGCGGTCAAGGCCCGCTGGCAGGCCGAAGGCAGGCGGCTGTGGGTCTGGAAGGACTGGATCGACAGGCGCTGGATGCGAAAATATTCGCAGCTGCCCGAAATGGCAGAGGACAAGACCTCGGCGCTGGCTCCCGGTCTTGCCGATCGAGACACGTTAAAGGAAATCTCGGCGATTGCCATGCGCTGCGGTGGGTGCGGCGCGAAAGTGGGCGCTAACGTCCTGACCCGCGCTTTGTCGAAACTCCAACCCGCGCCGCGCGATGACATTCTGATCGGGCTACACGCACCGGACGATGCGGCCGTGGTCGAGGTGCCGGCAGGCAAAGTCATGGTTCACACGGTGGATTACTTTCGCTCGTTCATCGACGATCCCTATATTTTTGGCCAGATCGCCGCTAATCACAGCTTGAGCGACATCTTCGCCATGGGCGCCGCGCCGCAGTCCGCGCTGGCAATCGCCACGGTGCCCTACGGCATCGAAAACAAGGTCGAGGACACGCTGAGCCAGTTGATGGCGGGCGCCATGAAGGTTCTCAACGAGGCCGACACGGCCCTGGCGGGCGGCCATACCAGCGAAGGCGCGGAGCTGGCGTTGGGATTCTCGGTCAACGGCCTCGCGGATCGTTCCGCGATCTTACGCAAGAGCGGCATGCAACCGGGCGATCGGCTCATCTTAACCAAACCGCTGGGCACCGGTACCTTGTTTGCTGCCGATATGCAGCAAAAGGCCAAAGGCCGTTGGATCGCGGACGCGTTGCAGTCCATGCTGCAGTCCAATCGCGCGGCTGCATCGTGCGTCTATGCTCACGGCGCCACGGCTTGTACCGATATCACCGGCTTCGGCCTGCTGGGGCATATGGTGGAAATGATCAAGCCGTCGGCGGTTGACGTTGAAATCGATCTGGAGGCATTGCCGGTCATCGAAGGCGCGTTGGAAACAGTGCGCCAGGAAATTTTCAGCTCCCTGCAACCAGCGAACATCAGACTGCGGCGGGCCATACACAACATGAGCCAGGCCGTCGCCAGCGAGCGATATCCGCTGGTGTTCGATCCGCAGACATCCGGAGGATTGCTGGCCAGTATTCCCGCAGACCAAACCGAGGCTTGTCTCGCCGCTCTTCAGCAGCAAGGCTACGATCGGGCTGCTGTGATCGGCCGCGTGCTACCGGAAAGCGGCCACCTGGAGCCGCTTACTTTGAATCCATGACGCTGGCGATGACTTGCTCCCAACCGGCGGCCTCGCGTTCAGGCGTAAACAGCGGCGCGAGCTCTCGTGTACGGGTCTCCAACAGGCGCAGATAACGCGGTTCCCGTTCTGCCCGCTGTAGCAAGGCCGCCAGCGCCTGCTCATTCCCGACCGGGTAATAGCCCGGGTAATCCGCGCCAAGCAGCCCCACGTTACCGGAGATATCGGACGCGATGATGGGTAACCCGGCAGCCACCGCCTCGGAAACCACGTTAGCGCCGCCTTCCTGAAGCGAGCTGATCACCATCAGACGGCTGCTGACAAACTGTCGGCGCACGCGCCAACGAGGAACCTCACCGCGCCAGAGATAACGCGGGTTTCGCGCCATTTCACGCCGCGCACGCTGAGCCCACTGCTCCGTGTGCGCACGGCCCATGTGGATCACCCTGAGCAGGGATGCGGCAGGCGCCAGGCGCGCGGCCTTTGCGGCCCGGAACGGATCTTTTTCCTCGCGCAGATGGCCGACTACGCACACGTCGAAGTGCCTGACGGATGGTTTACGCGGCACTGGCAGCGGCCAGGCGGATTGACGAATGACGAAAAGTTTGTCGGCGCATTTTGCGGGCAACAGCTCGCCGATCAGATCGTGCAGGCAAACCAGGGCATCGGCCATTATCATGGATCGTATCGTCGTCTCCGGTTTCGTTTCCAGAAAGGTATTGACGTCGGTCCCGCCCAAAGCCACAACTAACGGACCTTGCGGATATATACGGCGATAGTGTGCTATCGCGCCCGCACTGCGCCAGGCATGCAGCGCGATCATCAAGTCTGTTGCTCCTCCGCTATAATCACTCGCTACGCGCACTTTATGTCCGAGGCGACGAAGAATGCCCGCCCACCGCATCGCACTCGCGCGGTTGCCGCTCCTGGAGTGCTTTGCTGCTGGCGTAATGAGGCTTACTTTCATGTTGGTATATTCAACGCACCATACAAGACACCATGACCGCAGTAGTGAGTAAGACAGCGTTGGTCGAGATGCTGCAGGACGCGCGAACCAGAACCCGAGAGCTGGTCGAGGATCTCGACGAGCAACAACTGATGGGGCCCAAGTTGGCAACCGTCAATCCTCTGCGCTGGGAAATCGGCCACGTCGCTTACTTCTACGAGTACTTCATCCTGCGCCAGCTCTATGGAAGAGAAAGTGTTCTGGGCAATGATAAGGCCGACGGACTGTACGATTCCATCGCCGTCAGTCATGACACGCGCTGGAATCTGCCCCTGTTGAGCACAAGGCAAACCCACGGTTACATGCAGGAAGTGTTAGAGGCGCTCATTGATCGACTGGACGGCCCGATGGCGGTCGAGCAGGACAGCTTTATTTACCAGTTTGGTGTGTTCCACGAGGATATGCACACCGAGGCTTTCTTGTGGGGCCGCCAAACGTTGGCCTATCCCGCGCCCAGACTGGCGGTGGCTGTAGATGTGGAGCAGGAACGTAACGCCGGACCGCACCCGGGTTATGTAGAAGTTCCTGGCGGCAGGTTCGTCCTCGGCGCCAGGCGCGACGCTCCGTTCTTGTTCGACAACGAGAAATACGCGCATGAGGTCCGGGTGGAGCCGTTTACGATCGCCAAATCTCCGGTCACCAATGCGGCGTTCGCGGCTTTTGTCGAAGATCAGGGCTATCAACGCGATGAGCTCTGGCACCCGGAGGGCTTGCGCTGGCGACAGGCAAACAACGTTGGTCACCCCGGCTACTGGCAGGCCGACGGCCCCGGTAAATGGCTGCTGCGGCGATTCGATCGGACCTCTCCGTTGCCCGCGAACGAGCCGGTAGTGCATGTTAGCTGGTACGAAGCCGACGCGTATTGCCGCTGGGCCGGTCTTCGTTTACCAACCGAAACCGAATGGGAAGTAGCCGCCCTGGGAGAGCCGAGCTCGGATGGCACGCTCGCATCCGCCAAACGACGTTATCCCTGGGGTGACAGTCCGCCGGATGCCATGCGCGCCAGTCTCGACGCGCGCGCGCTGGGTTGTATCGATGTTGGCGCGTTGAACGCCGGGGACAGCGCCTTCGGTTGCCGGCAGATGCTGGGTAACATCTGGGAATGGACCGCTGATACATTTAATCCGTTTCCAGGGTTTGCCGCCGATGCGTACACCGAGTATTCGACCATGCTGTTCGGCACCACCAAAGTGCTGCGCGGTGGCGCCTGGACGACACGCAGCCGTATGATGCACGGGACTTACCGCAATTTCTTCGAACCCGACCGCTGGAGCATTTTTAGCGGCTTTAGGACCTGCCGCTGAATCGGCAACCGCTCGCAAGCGTAGCCCTTTGCGGACCGGGTTACACGAAGCCACAGCGACGGCAATTGCCGTCGCCGACTCTCGTCATGGTGGGCGACGAGGATGACCATTGTCTCCAGCCCGGGATCTTTCTGAAGCGAACCATCCCTGCCTGCGGTCTGCTCGTGGTCCCGAAGACCGGTCACACAATCAACCTCGAAGAGCCCGAGCTTTTCAATCGGTCGGTCGCGGAGTTCCTCGCGAACGTGGAGGAGGGCCGATGGTTACCGCGCGATCGCCGCTCCACGCCCGCGGTGATCATGAAGACGAGTTGAATGACGCAAGCCCTCGCCAATAGTGTAGATGAAAGCAGGCTCTGGGACTGTCTCATGAGACTGGCATCTATGGGCGCGACCGCCAACGGCGGTGTGCACCGGCTCGCACTGAGCAACGAGGAAATTGAAGCGCGCCGACTACTCCCTGGCCTGGGCCGAGGAGCTGGATCTCGCGGTACAATCGATTGAAGATTCAACGGTGGTGAGGTATACATCCCACTGAATAAATAGATTAAAGATATAGATTCGATCTATGTCGCCGACTCAGGCTCGAACCTTCTATGCCGTTGCCATGGCTGGCAGCTTTACCGCCGCAGCCAAGGCGCTGCACGTCAGTCAGCCTACGGTCACGACCCAGATCAAAGACCTGGAGCGCCTTTATGACGTAGAACTCTTTCTGCGCCATGCCCGCGGCGTGACGCTGACGCCATCGGGCCGCGAGCTGATGGAAATTGTGCGGCGGATCGACGCAAGCCAAAAGGATGCTGTCGAGTATCTTCTCACCGCCCAGGGCCTGCGCGCGGGGCATTTGCGCGTCGGCGCTTATGGGGCCCACGATGTTGTGAAAGTGCTCGCTGAGTTCAATCGCCGCTACCCCGAGCCAGAGGTCACGGTAAGCTTTGCGAATTCTCGCACCCTCCAGGAACAGCTCCTGAATCATGATCTGGATGTGGTCGTGTTTACCCGTTGGGAACCCAGTCGGGAACTCTACACACTGCCTTACCGGCACCATTCGTATCAGGTTGCGGTTTTCGGGCTTGACCACGCGTGGCGACAACGTAAATCCGTCACCGTCGAGCAGTTGACGACGCAGACCGTGATCATCCGGGAGCCCGGCTCTGAGGCAAGGCGAGCGACTGAGCATGTGCTCAAGCAAGCCAAAGCTCCCCCGGGCAAAATGATACAAGTCGGCAGCCGCGAAGGTGTGATGTCGGCAGTTGCTGAGGGGATCGGGGTGAGCACGATCTTCGACGAGGGCCTTGTCCCGGAGCAGGCAGTAAAGAAGTTGCCGATCGCCGGTGCCAGGCTTGATACGCACGTCGATGTAGTCTGTCTTGCTGAACGCAAGGACACTCGGATTATCGCCGCTTTTTTAGAGATAGCTGAAGAGTGCCGTCCGAGAGATTAAGTCCCTACAACCGCATATGGAAAACTTGCATACAAGCCATCTGTTATTTGGACTTGCCCGCCGGCACTTAATTCGCCAGAGTTGGGAAGAGCGAATTCAGCGCCGGAGCCTAAGGTGGAAATCAGCAATACGTTCAGTGTTCCCGTAGCGGTCGCCGAGGCCTGGACGATACTGACCAATATCGAAGAAATCGTACCGTGTATGCCCGGCGCGCAGTTGGTCGAGGTTATGGACGACTCGACATACAAGGGCAAAGTAACTACGCGCTTAGGCCCCGTTACCATGACGTTCAATGGAATCGCGAAGTTTGCGGAGCTGGACGAGGCCGCACGCCGGGCCGTGGTGAAGGCGAAAGGAAGCGACTCGAAAGGACGCGGCGCCGTCGACGCCGACATCGCTCTATGCCTCAACGAGACAGAACAAAACTCCACGAACGTCCTGGTCCGCACCGATCTACGCCTGTCAGGTTCCGTGGCGCAGTACGGTCGTGGCGCCGGGATGGTGACCGACCTTGCGAACCATTGGATGGAACAGTTTGCAGACTGCCTGAGCAAACGACTGCGCGTGGCCAGCATTGAAGGGACAACCGAGGTTGAATCAACGAACCCCTCGGTAGCGACCATGAATGAGCAGGCAGCCGCCGCACCTGCGCCTGTAATGCGTATTGGTTTCAAGATGTTGTGGCGCGCGATTCTGCGTGCGATTGGCCTTGCGAAATAAA
>JBPCXK010000528.1:0-6199 GCA_051008635.1 Gammaproteobacteria bacterium | reverse complement strand
TGGAGACCAAAGAGGCGATCAAGCAGGCGCAAGCTCAGAAGGAGACCGTCGAAGCGGAGTTCCGCAAATCGATCCTGGCCGAGCAGGCGGAGATCGAGAGCCGGCTGTCGGCGCTACGGCACGAACGCATCAAGGCCGAGACCCGCACCGGACTGCGGCAACTTAGAGCGCCGATCGGCGGCGTGGTCCAACAGCTCGCGGTGCACACCGTGGGCGGCGTGGTCACGCCGGCGCAGGCATTGATGGTGATCGTTCCCAGCGAGAATCGGCTCGAAGTCGAAGCCTACATCCAGAATAAGGACATCGGATTCATCGAGGAAGCCCAGGCGGCGGAAGTGAAGGTCGATGCGTTTCCATTCACCAAGTACGGCACCATCGACGCGGAGATCGTCAATGTTTCCAATGACGCGGTGGAGAACGAGAACCTCGGGTGGGTGTTCCTGTCGCGGGTGGCCATGAACGACTCGACCATCCTGGTCGGCAACAGGCAAGTGAACCTGACGCCGGGCATGTCCGTGTCCGTAGAAGTGAAAACGGGCAAGCGGCGGATTATTGAATTCTTTCTCAGTCCTCTGCTGCGCTATAAGCAGGAGAGCATCAAGGAACGGTGATGCTGGCGTTTTATCCCAAGGGGCCGAGCCAACAGTCGATCGCCATCTATTTTTTGGCGATACGGTCCTGAATCGCGAAACGACCAAATGTTGTATCAATACGAGAGACTTTAGCAGATGAATAGCGTACGAAAAGCGAACGAATTGGAGCAAATACCGGAGAAACCACCTGTATCACACCGATCTATGGTGTACATGCAGAAGACCGCGCTCATATGGATGGCGCTTTCGCTAATTGTTTTTTTTGTCGCCCACTATATGAAGCTGGACACGAAAGCTTGTAGTGCCTGCTATTTCCTGGCTACTAAATTGTGGTTCATAGAAGACGCCGCGATTGCATCAAGATATACCGACGCGATTCGCCTGCAATGGCTGTTCTTGACGTTTTCTTTACCCGTAGTGATCACAAGCATCATTGTCAAGATCGATGATGTCAAGCACGGGGATATGAAAATCAAAGTGCCGATTGGTATGGGATCACTGGGGTTGCTTTGTCTGCTGGGAATATTGATGGAATTCTCGAAGGAAGAACCCGCTAGTGCCTACTGGCGATTCTATATTACTTCTATATTCGGCGCGTCTATCCTGTCTTTTGTCATGTTTTATTGCGTAATGGTTAGTGCCGTATTCACTGGATTGTATTTCAAAGCCTATATTCGACATTTTATCGAATTCTTTCTCAGTCCTGTGCTGCGCTATAAGCAGGAGAGTATTAAGGAGCGGTGATGCTATACCGAGCCAAGGGCGAGCAGACAAAACAGGGCCAGGAGGCTGGTGGTCTGATGCCGCTTTACACCTACTTCGAACAGGGGATTATCACAGGACTCGACATGAACGACATGACTAAGCACTGCATCAGGATCACCGGCGTTGCTGTTTTCTGGGCATTACTGCTTTGCATATCAGCAACAGCCCTTGCTGAAGACCCGACCGCGCCGTTGTTTCAAGCAGCGGAACAGGGCGATGTGGCGCGCGTTAAAACCCTCGTAGTGGCGGGAGCTGACGTGAACGCGAAGGATGACTCTGGTCTCACGCCGATTCAGGTCGCGGGTCTTACACCTCAGGGCGAGCGAGTTGTAGAGGTGCTTGTGAGAGCGGGCGCTAACCCGAATGTAAGAGTGAACGGGTATAGCGTGCTCCGGTGGGCAAAGCGGCCAGAGTTCGTCCGCCTGCTTCTGGAGCATGGAGCCAGCCCTGACGATCCCGATCACATGGGGTTCACCTCCTTGATGGGCACCAGTCAACGCGGGCCGATGTGGAAGGCGCGTATGCTGATCGAGGCCGGTGCGGATCCCAACATTAGCGAGCCCAGGCGGGGGCTTACCGCGCTATCAATCGCCGTTCAAGAAGAAAACTTCGAACTGGTGCGCCTGCTACTGGAAGCAGGCGCCGACCCCAATCACGTGATTCTGTCCAGAACGATTTTCGACAGAATTGTTAGCAACTTTGGGCCTGATGTGGTTCGCCTCTTTCTTGACAACGGCGCCGATCCGAATAAGCCGAGCAAGGATATCCCCCCTCTCGTTAGTGCGTACGAGAACCCTCAAGATGTGATGTCACTCCTTTTGGAGGCCGGGGTGGAGTTCGGGAAGAACGAGGTCTTGCACAGAGCCATCACGCGGAGAGACCTTGAAGCGGTAGTGCTGATGCTTAGCTTGGGCGCAGACGTGAATAACATAGGCGTCTACGGCTTGACGCCGTTGCACGGAGCGGCCTGGGACAATGCGCCGGCAATTGCGCAAACGCTTGTTGCGTACGGCGCCGATACAACCCTCAAAGACGACAAAGGCCGGACTCCGTTGGATGTCGCCCGCGAGAAGAACGCGCATGAGGTTTTGAAAGTTCTGAGCAATTTCTAGGGCCTTGCTACTTGTAAAGCCATTTCATTTAACGAAGCTGATATTTCGAAGGAATTAATAGTGACTACTACTCATGAAGAACATATCCTGCAGATAATGCGGCAGCAGGTGAAGCAATTAGAGGTCTACGAATCTGTTGCAGAGCGGTATATCCCGGCCGCAAAAGGGGTACTGACTGTAACCTCTTTGCTACAGCCTCCGACGGCTACTGGAGTCGCTACGGCGGTGGGAAGTCTTGTTCTAGAGGACAACCCGGCACAAGAGCAAATACCGGATCCAGCAGACTATGCCGAAAATTTTCGCACCAGGGCTGACGCGATGAGGGCGCAAGTCGACGAGCTGGAGCGTCGCCTCAAAGAGGATCCTTCGGCCGAGGTCGAGCTCGAACTTCCGGAACTCGATCCTGCAATGGAATATGCGGTTGTAGTTGGCGGGATCATCGGGGATTTGGCAAAGCTGCAGCACTTGTCTCGACGCGCGGACGCGGTCGTGGCAGCGACAATTCCTTTCGACAGAGACGGTACTGGCGTTAACTCCAAGGCCGCAGGTAATGCGAATGGCATCCTGCAGGTGGACGTCGTCGAAGCTGGAGAAGCCTTGCCGAAGTTGCTGGATAGTGTCGACTTTAAAAGGAGCGATTTCGAAGCGAGGACCACGCTATTGGAGCAATTTGCGGGAGAGTTGAGCGCAACTGCAGAGGCAGTCGGTGCGTTGGCAGCCGAAGTGGACGCTATAGCTGCGACTTTGCCACTGGAAATTCAGCAACAGCTCAACGACACATATGGTCCGCCCCAGGGGCCAGCGAACCCCTTATCTATTTTCGGATTCGAGGTCGATGTCATTGACGCGAGTTACCATCAAGACACTACTTTCCCGGGCTCCGATCAAAACGACTTCGAGTCGTTTGGCGTTGGTCGCCATCCGGGACAAAGCCCGTGGCAGGTCAATGGCGGCGCTGGCAACGACTACCTGGTGATGGTTACCGAGCCAGGGTTTGACGACCAGATGCACGGCGGCGCCGGGGTCGACTATCTTTCCGGCCAAGGTGGTAAGGATCGTTTGTACGGTGAGCAAGGCGGCGATGTGCTGTATGGCGGATTGGGCGATGACGAGGTGCTCGACGGCGGTGCAGGGGATGACGTCATCAGCGGCAATGCCGGGATCGATCGTTTGTTTGGCGGTAGCGGCGACGATGCCCTGGGCGGCGGCGGTGGCGGCGATCTTCTGGAAGGCGGCAGCGGCAATGACGTGCTGCATGGAGACGACAACTTTGCGCTCACCGGGATCGGCCGGCCAGAAGATTCGCCGTGGGGAGATCCCAATGGGGTCTTCACTGGCGACGAATGGGGTTTTGAGCTGGCGTTTGATCAGGATTTGAATCGGGGCGGTCATCCGATAAACGCGCAGCTCACGGGTCTTGCGCCCTTTCAGGCGGGACCGGAGTTTGGCGAGGGTGAAGATATTGCCGGCGACGACACGCTGTTTGGCGGTACGGGTAACGACATGTTGCTCGGCCAGGGAGGCAACGACTCGCTTTTTGGTGAAGCCGGCAATGATTTTCTGGATGGTGGCGCCGGGCGTGACAGCCTGTACGGCGGGGATGGGAATGATCAACTGCAGGGGGATAGCGTGTGGAATTCCCCGGATCAGGTCGGCAACGACGCGCTCCTGGGGGGCAGCGGCAACGACACCTTGTTTGGTCTGGGTGGCGATGACTATCTGCAGGGCGACGACGGTGATGACACGCTCGATGGTGGCGATGGCATGGATATTCTGCTGGGCGGATCCGGGCTGGATACGCTTAGAGGCGGCGCAGGCAATGACACGCTGATCGGCGGCGCGGACTTCGACCGACTGCAGGGCGGGTCGGGCGATGATGCGTACGAATTCAGGGTCGGCCACGGCTGGGATATTGTCACTGACGCCGAAGGGGAGAACCGTATTCGTTTTGGCGCCGGCATTACACCCGACAGCATTACTGTCACGCCGAACGGCGACGACATCACCATTGCGTATGGCGACGGTGATGCCGTGCGTATCGAGGATGGGCGGCTCGGCCACGTTCAACACTACGAGTTCGCCGACGGCACGACGCTGAGTCATGCGGAACTGACGCACAACGATGCGCCCGAGGTGGCCGCGGCGCTCGAAGACCAGAACGCTTCGGAGGACGGTGTGTTTTCATTTCAGGTCCCGGAGGGTACCTTCGAAGACATCAACCGGCATGGTGCGCTGAGCCTGACGGCGACGCTGGCGGATGGCGCTGCGCTGCCGGGATGGCTCAGTTTCGATGCGGCGACAGGCACCTTCAACGGCACGCCCACCAGCGATGAGCTGGGCGCGATTGAATTGCGAGTGACCGCCACGGACCCCTGGGGTCTGACCGCCTCCGATACCTTTACCTTGACGGTGGCCAACACCAACGATGCGCCCGTGGTCAATGAACCGCTCGGCGACGAGACGGTAACAAGCGCCCGGGTGTTCAACTTCGAGGTGCCGGAGAACGCTTTCGCGGACGAGGACCTCGGCGACCAGCTCTCGTACTCCGCCAGCCTGGCGGATGGCAATCCGCTACCGCCCTGGCTGAGCTTCGATCCGCTCACCCGCACGTTCAGCGGCACGCCGGGCTTCGATGACCTGGGCGCGCTGGCGGTCAGGGTCACTGCTACGGATACCAGCAACGCATCGGTGTCGGATGACTTCGAGCTGCTGGTGGAACCGAACATTATCGATGGGAACTCCGAGGCCGACAATCTGGTCGGGACCGACGGTCCGGACCGCATCTATGGCGACCTCGGCGAAGATATCCTGATCGGCAACGGTCACAACGATGAGCTATTCGGTGGCCTGGACAGCGATACCTATGTATTCAATATCGGCGATGGTCAAGACGTGATATTTGAATCGTCTCATTGGCAGTCAGCCGATGACAACGACGTCATCAGATTTGGGCCGGGGATCACGCCCGAAGACATTGAGTTTGAAACCGGCTTGCCCGAATTGTCCGCCGGCGAGACGCACTACTTTCCTGGCATCGACCTCGTCGTTCGAGCGACCGGCACCGACGACAGCATCACGGTCAGCGGGGGAGTCTGGGGTGGTGGTGGTATAGAGCGCATCGAGTTTGCCGACGGTGCTGCTGTCGAGGTCAGCGACCTCGATCTATCGGTTGTCGGCACGCAAGGCGATGATGTGTTAGCAACCAGGATCGGCAGCCTGCACGGTTTGGGCGGCAACGATCATTTGCTCGGGTCACACGGAAGCCAGCGGCTCGATGGCGGCGCGGGCGACGATTTGCTGGAGGGAGGAGCAGGAGACGATACCTATGCTTTTGGTCGGGGATATGGCGCGGATCGCATAATCGACCTGGAGGGTTCCGATAGTCCACCCAGCGATACCGGCGCACGACGCGACAACGACCGCGTCGTGTTTGGCCCTGACATCACGGTAGACGACATCGCGGTCACGCGCACAGGGCGCAACGCCAGCGACCTCGTGATCAGTTTGAATGACAGCGATAGACTGACTATCAACAACTGGGCGTGGGCGCGGGAATGGTGGCCGGGGGGAACGAGCCCGGGCGGTTTTGCATATGATCACTATACGATCGAAAGCTTCGAGTTTGCCGACGGTACGGTGCTGACGCAGGAAGAGATAGAGGCCCTGGCGCCTAACGGCGCCCCCGTATTCAGTGATGATCTGGATCTGGTCGAGATGACGCATGAGGGT